>DASXIH010000690.1:0-8149 GCA_036498125.1 Thermoanaerobaculia bacterium | reverse complement strand
TCAACCCCGACCGTCACGGGCGCGACGTACGCGTGGACCGGCCCGAACGGCTTCACCTCCGCGCTCCAGAACCCGACGCGCAGCAGCGCCACGACCGCCGACGGAGGCACGTACAACGTGACGGTCACCGTCAACGGCTGCACCTCGGCGGCCGGCAGCACGACGGTCGTCGTGAACGCCATCCCCGCAACACCGACCGCCTCGAACGGCGGCCCCTACTGCGCCGGCGCGACGATCTCGCTGACAACACCGACGGTCTCCGGCGCCACGTACGCCTGGACCGGCCCGAACGGCTTCACCTCCGCGCTCCAGAACCCGACGCGCAGCAGCGCCACGACCGCCGACGCCGGCACCTACAGCGTCACGGTTACCGTCAACGGCTGCACCTCGGCCTCCGGCAGCACCACAGTCGTCGTGAACGCGATCCCGTCAACACCGACCGCCTCGAACGGCGGTCCGTACTGCGCCGGCTCGACGATCTCGCTGACAACTCCGACCGTGACCGGCGCGACGTACGCGTGGACCGGCCCGAACGGCTTCACGTCAGCGCTCCAGAACCCAACACGTAGCAGCGCCACGACCGCCGATGCCGGAACGTACAGCGTGACGGTGACCGTCAACGGCTGCACCTCGGCCGCCGGCAGCACGACAGTCGTCGTGAACGCGATCCCGTCAACACCGACCATCGCAGCAGGCGGACCGACCTCCTTCTGCGCGGGCGGCAGCGTCACCCTCACCTCGAGCAGCGCCAGCGGCAACCAGTGGCTCGTGAACGGTGCGCCGATCGGCGGCGCCACGGCGCAGCAATACATCGCGGCGACCGCGGGCGACTACACCGTCATCGTCACCTCGAACGGCTGCAGCAGCGCCGCCTCCGCGGCGACCACCGTCACCGTCAACCCGATTCCGAACGCCGCCATCACCGCGCCCGCCAGTGCGGGGAGCGGATCGACCGGCAACGCCGCTTCGGTTGCGAATGCAGGCGGCGGCGCGACCTACAACTGGTCCGTGACCGGCGGCACCATCACCGCCGGAACCGGCACCGCGAACATCACCTTCACCGCCGGCGCCCCCGGCACGCTCACGCTCCACGTGACCGTCACCACGGCAGCCGGCTGCTCCGACACGAAGTCCGCGAACGTGAACGTCACGGCGTCGACCTCGGTCACCATCAGCTCCGTCGTCCCACCCGCCGGGAAGATCACCGGCGGCAAAGACGTCACCATCAACGGCAGCGGCTTCCAGAGCGGCGCCACCGTCACGTTCGGCGGCTCCGCTGCGACGAACGTCGTCGTCGTGAACGCCACCAAGATCACCGCCAAGACTCCCGCTCATGCGTCGGGTACGGTCAACGTCACCGTGACCAATCCCGACACGAGCAGCGGCACGCTGACGAACGGCTACACCTTCGTCCCGACGCAGTTCGACGCCAACGGCGACAACCACATCGATCCGGCCGACATCTTCTACCTCGTGAACTACCTCTTCCTCGGCGGTCCGCCACCCGCCGGCGCGGCCGGCATGCTGTCCGGCGACGCCAACGGTGACGGCGCCGTCGATCCGGCCGACATCTTCTACCTCGTGAACTACCTCTTCACCGGCGGGCCGTTGCCTGCCTCCGAGCCGGCGCGCGTCTCGACGCAAGCCGTGCGGACCATGGCAGGGGAGGTGACGCTCGGACCGCCGCAACAGCGTGACGGCCGTTGGTTCGTCCCCGTGAACGTCAGCACGGCGCCGGGAGCCGGCGCCGCGCAGGCACTCTCGCTGCGCGTGACCTTCAGCGGCGCGCGCGTCGACGGCGCGACCATCCGGCGCACGGGAGCGGGGCGCTCGTCCGACCCGTTGTTCGAGATCAGTCGCGACGGCAACGGCACGCTGTCGTACCTGCTCGTCACGAACGGTTCCACGGGAGCGATGGTCGGCGAAGTCGCCGAGATCGAGATCCCCTCATTCACCGGCGCCACCCTGCGCATCGCCGTCGACCCGGCGCTCACGCTGCTCGGCGATCAAAGCGGCACTCGCACTGCGACCGTAGGAGCCGGTACGCTGCGCGTCAACGCCGTCAGCATCAAGAACGACGGCGACCACAAGACCAGAAATCCGGAGACCTCTCGATGAACCCTCGTTTCCTCGCAATCGGATTTGTTCTCTTCTTCCTCGCGTCCGTTGCGGTGGCCCAGGACGCCGTCACCGTCGGCAGCGCAACGGCCGACGGCCCGACGGTCGACGTACCGGTGTACGTCCGCGATGCGGCCGGGACGCCGTTGGGCGTCGATCGTCCGGCGGGATCGAAGATCCAGTCGTTCAGCATCAAGGTGACCTACTCGCCGGCGGCCGCCGTCTCGGCGGTCACCTTCACGCGCGCCGGCATCACTGCGACGCTCACCCCGTCGTTCGAGATCTCGCCCGCGTCGACCGGGTCGATCTCGTGGGTGGCGACCTTCTCCGAATCGACGGCTCCGATCCCGTTCACTTCGAACGCCGCGCTGCCGGGCAACCAGGTCGCGCACCTGCTCTTCACGCTGAACTCATCCGCGACGCCGGGAAGCTCGATCGCCCTCACGCTCGACACCTCCACCACGCAGCTCAGCAACCAGGGCGGCACCACGAGCGAGACGTCTTCCACCGGACTGTCCCTGGTCAACGGCTCGATTCAGATTCCGGTGCCTTCGCTGACGGTCACGCCTCCGTCGCAAATCGTGAATGTCGGAACGAAGGCCACCCTGTTGGCGACGACGAACGTGAACGTCGTCTCCAACACCACCGTCAGCCTCGCCTCGTCGAATCCGGCGGTGGGGACCGTACCGGCGTCCGTGGTCATCACGGCGGGGACGCATTCGGCCTCGTTCCAGGTCACCACGCTCTCCGCCGGCGGTGTGACCATCACTGCCACCCTTCCACCGGCATCAGGTGGGGGGACATCGAGCGGAAGCGTCACCGTGAACCCCGCCCCGGCATGCACCACACCCGCGGTGCCGCAGATCGGCGGGCCGGCGACGGCCGTCAGCGGTGCTAGCTACGACATCACCTGGCCCGCCGTTCCCAACGCCACCGAATACATCATCGACGAGGCGACCGACGCCGCCTTCGCCACCGCCGTGCCGCTCACCGTCACGGCGACCACCGCCACCTACTCGCACTCGGGCGCAGGCTCGCACTACTACTACCGCGTCCGTGCCCGCAACCATGCCGGCGCGTGCGACCTCTCCTCGCAGCCGTCGTCGACGGTCTCCGTCCTCATCACCGCGCCCGACGCGCCGCCGCAGACGCGGGTGTTCACCGTCGTCGGATCGACACCCGGCAACTTCGGCTCGTACTTCAAGACGGCGGTTCAGTTGTACAACCCGAGGACACAGACCATCTCCGGGAAGATCGTGTTTCATACCCAGGCGACGTCCGGCTCGGCGAGCGATCCGTCGCTCGCGTACAGCATCGCGCCGGGGAAGACGCTTGCGTTCGCCGACCTGTTGCCGGCCATGGGCATTGCCAGTGGACTCGGTAGCGCCGACATCGTCTCCGACGTCAACTCGGCCCTTCCGGTCGCGCTATCGCGCGTCTTCAACGACGGCGGGGCGGCGGGAACGACCGGTCTGTCGCAGGAGGCGCTCTCGACCGACGACGCCCTGCAGCAGGGGAGTACCGCCGTCCTCTTCGCTCCGACGGACGTGAGCAAGTTCCGCCTCAACATCGGAGTCCGCACTCTCGCCCAGGGCGCTGCGGTCAGCATCACCGTGCGCGACCGTGACGGCGCGGTCGTCAAGACTGTCTCGAAAACGTTCGACGGAACGTACTTCCGCCAGTTCGGATCCGCCGACTTCCTCGACGGCTACAACCTGACGGGCGGCGAGACGATCACGATCGAGGTCAGCAGTGGAAGCGCGTTCTTCTATGGCGCGACGACCGACAACGTCACCAACGACCCGAGCGTCCAGACCGCGGAACCGGTGGATTGATGGTGTGGAATGAGGTTTGGTTATAGCTAACGGGCGAACGGAATTTCCGTCCGCCACGCATCATTCAAGAGCCCGTTAGGAGAAGACGAGAACCATGGCAGACTCCGCTCATATCAAACAGCTCACCGACGCCGACTTCGAGTCGACGATCAACGCCGGGAAGCCGGTCTTCATCGACTTCTGGGCTCCGTGGTGCGGCCCGTGCCGTCTCATCGGCCCGATCGTCGAAGAGATCGCCCCGAACTACGAGGGGAAGGCGATCATCGCGAAGATGAACGTCGACGACAACCCGACCGTCCCGCAGAAGTTCGGCGTCACCTCGATCCCGACCCTTCTCATGTTCAAAGACGGCCAGCTCGTCGACCGCGCCGTCGGCGCCATGCCGAAAGGCCAGCTCGAGACCTTCATCAACCGCAACATCGGATGAACACGTAGGACGGGGCTTCAACCCGTCCCGCGCGCTGTTCAGGGCGGGCGCAAGCCCGCCCTACGTGTTTTCAATCCGACCATTCATGTGCCGAATCCGACAACTCGTCGGCCGGGCGTTGCCGCCGGAGGCGCCGCCGCGATAATCGTCTGAGATGCCGTCGAACGACGTCGCCGTGCTCATGCACCTGGCCGGATTCCTCACCGGCGCGGCGCTGTACGGGATTCTCTTCGTGCTCGTGGCGCGCCGGCTCGGCTCGTCCGACCGCCTGCCGCTCCTCACCGCGATCCTCGGCCTGATCTGGAACCTCACCGGCCTCGCAGCGTACGGCGTCCGCGACCTCTTCGGCCGCGATCCTCATCCCTATCTCATCGCCTCGGCATACAGCGCTCTCGGCTTCCTTCCGGCGGTCGTCGTCCACTCGGTGTTGCGGTCCGAGACCCGCGCGAAGACGCGGCGCGCAGCGCAGGCGGTCATCTTCATGGCATACGTCGCGAGCACGGTGGCGGAAGGGCTGCTCTTCCTCGCCGCGAAACAGGGAATCGCGCCGTCGACCGCGGCCCTGCAGGTCCTGACGATCTCTTACGCCGCGCTCACGCTGCCGGTGATGCTGCTGACGCGCCGGCGGCGCGGGTCGGTCCGCGCGTGGTCGTTCGTGGCGCTCGCGGTGTTCGCCGTTTCGGCGCTGCACCTCAGCCACACCGAAGGGACGAACGAGCCGTGGCTGGTGGAGTTGATCGGGCATCACGCCTCGATTCCGCTCATCTTCGCGATCCTCTATCAGGACTTTCGCTTTGCGCTCGCCGATCTCTTCCTCAAGCGCGCCCTGGCGCTCTTCGGCCTCCTCGGCATCGCGATCGGGCTCTACGCGGGCGTACAAGTCCCCCTGCTCGCGCAGCACGCCTCACGCAACGACCCGGTGGCGATCGGCGTGTCGGTGAGCATGTGGACGGCGATGGCGCTGCTCTATCCATTGCTGCGCCGCGGCTCTTCGTGGATCGTTGACCGTCTGGTGCTGCGGCGCGCGAATTACGCGGAGCTCTGCAGCGCGATCGAGAGCCGTCTCGAGGGGATCGACGACGTGACGCAGGCGCTCGACGCGGTCACCGGGCTCCTGAGGGGTCCTTTCGCCGCCGCATCGATGCGGTGGACGATGAGCGGCGACGCCCCTGAGGGACAAAACGCGATCCTGATTCCGACCGCGGAGGCGCCGCGGTTTGCGATCGTGATCGGCGCGCTGGCCGAGGGGCGCCGTCTCCTCTCGGACGACATGGAGATGCTGCGCGAGGTGGCGCTGATCGCGGCGCGGCGCATCGATGCCATCCGCATGGCGCAGATCCGCTCGCTGACGACGGAGGCGGAGCTGCGTGCCTTGCGCGCGCAACTGAATCCGCACTTCCTCTTCAACGCCCTCAACACCATCGCGTTCCTCATCCGCACCGCGCCGGAACGCGCGCAGGAGACGCTCCTCAAATTGACCTCGTTGCTTCGCGCCGTCTTGCGCTCTCCCGCCACGGCGACGCTCGGCGATGAGATCGCGCTGGTTGCCGCATATCTGGAGATCGAACAGGCGCGCTTCGAGGAGCGCTTGCGGATCGAGATCGACGTCCCGGCCGGTCTGCAGCACCTCCGGATTCCTCCGCTGATCATCCAGCCGCTGGTCGAGAACGCGATCAAGCACGGAATCGCGAACAGCCGCTCGGGCGGCGAGGTGTCGGTGAGTGCCCGCGCCGTGCGGAGCGAGCTGCTTCTCACCGTCCGCAACAGCGGCGTGAGGACGACCGAGAACGAGGTCGCGAACGGCCGTCGCCATGGCGTGGGACTCTCGAATCTCGAGGCGCGGCTCGAGCGGCACTTTGGCAACAGCGCGCACCTGAGCCTCGTGCCGGCGGCCGGCGAGACGATTGTGACGGTGTCGCTGCCGCTGCCTCACGAGATCGTGGCAAGGGGAGCATGAGGGACAAGCTGCGCGTCGTCGTGGCCGACGACGAACGACCCGCGCGATCGCTGGTGATCGCTCTGCTCCGGACGTTCGACGACGTCGACCTGGTCGGCGAGGCGAAGGACGGCACGGAAGCGATCGAGATCATCGAGCGCGTCAGACCCGACCTCGCGCTCCTCGACCTGCAGATGCCGGGAGTCGACGGCATCGGCGTCGTACGGCTTCTGAAGAAGAACGCGGTTCCGATGATCGCGTTCATCACGGCGTACGACGAGTACGCCGTGCGCGCGTTCGAGATGAATGCCGTCGACTACGTGCTGAAGCCTGTGGAAGCGGGACGGCTGCGGGAGACTGTGAGCCGCGCCATCGACCGGCTCGAGCGCGCCGATGCCGGCGTGGCGGAGAAGGGGATGGCGGCCGCGGTGTCGGCCATCGAGTCCGCGACGCCGCTGCGCCGGATTCCGGTGCGGAACAAGTCGGACATCGTTCTGCTCGACGTCTCCGAGATCTCCTCGGCGGTCTCGGACGGCGAGCTGCTTCGCCTGACCACGGCGCGCGGCGAGAAGCACACGATCACATACCGCCTCAAGGACCTCGAAGCACGGCTCGATCCCGCGCAGTTCATCCGCCTCAGCCGCGGAACGCTCGCCAACGTCGGCATGATCGCGAAGGTCACCCACATGCCGGGCGGCACGTACCAGCTCACGATGAATAACGGCCAGCGTCTCTACACCAGCCGTTATCACTCGCGGTCGCTCCGTGATCGCTTGCTGAAGCTCTAGCTAATACGAATACCGCACGCGCACGGCCAGCATGCGCGGCGGGATCACGTGCGTTCCGCCGAAGACCGATTCGACGTTGTAGAGCCCTCCGGTATTGCGCGCATTGAGCAGGTCGGCCTGGACGCTGACCGGAAACCCCCACTTCTGCAGGTCCGCGCCGAGGGAAAAGTCGACGATCGTGCGCGCCTTGATGCGGTTCGGGTCGAGATCGGTGCCGGAGTGCACGACGACATACGGAGCGGCGAAGAAATTGTCGGGATCGTTCAGCAGATCCTCGGGACTGGCGCCGGTGACGAGACCGGAGTCATAACGGATGTTCGTGCCAACCCACACTCCTGAACGGCCGACGTCGTAGATCAGCGAGCCTTGTCCTGCGAGCTTCTGATCGTGATCGATGAGGAACGGTCCGCCGGTGATCGTGTCGAGCGCCCCCTGGTCGAGAAAGAGACCGCCGCGCAGGGGCGGGATGTAGACCGCGTGTGTGTGACCGAGGGAGACGAAACCGCGGAGACCGGCGGTCTGCGCGAGATCGAGCCGCAGATCCCATCCGTCGAAGCGGCTGCCGGCGAAGGCGAGGGGGAAGACGATGCCGGTGTTCTCGAACTGATCCTGATCGCCGGCGAACGTCCCGCGGCGGCGCCAATAGTCTGCGTCGAGACGGAGCTTCGATCCGATGCCTTGCTGCACTCCCACGGTATATGCGTTCTGCCGTTCCGCGCGTACCGTGAGCTCGCCGCCGCCGAGCGCCTGCGAATGCTGGATGACCGGCGGGACGAGTGCGGCCGCCTCGGGCGAAGAGCTGAGGAGGATGTTCTCGTACTCCGGCGTGTAGAGCACGCGGTTGTACGACGCGCGGAGCACCGTCTTCGAGGGAGCGATGTAATACGCGAGGCCCACCCGCGGCTCGAACGCGGTGTCCTTCACCGGCAGGTTGTTGTTGTCGTAGCGGACGCCGAGGTTCGCCGTGAGGTTCTTGAACTTGAGGTTGTCCTGAATGTACGCGGCGTAGTACGAGCCGGTACGGCGCGCGTTGAAATCGAACTCT
>DASXIH010000689.1:0-3557 GCA_036498125.1 Thermoanaerobaculia bacterium | reverse complement strand
CGCCGTCTGCATCCTCGGGGAGTCGGGCACCGGCAAGGAGCTCGCCGCGCGCGCCATTCACGCGAACTCGCCGCGGAGGAGCAAGGCGTTCACGGCCGTCAACTGCGCCGCGCTGCCGGAGAACCTCATCGAGAGCGAGCTGTTCGGCCACATGCGCGGCGCGTTCACCGGCGCCGATCGCGATCGCGCGGGGCTGATCGAGACGACCGATGGCGGCACGCTCTTCCTCGACGAGATCGGCGAGATGCCGCTCACGGCGCAGGCGAAGCTCCTCCGGTTCCTGCAGGACGGCGAATTCCGTCGCGTCGGCGAAGCGACGAATCGTTCGTCGGACGTCCGGATCGTCACGGCGACGAACCGGAAGCTGGAAGCAGTGGTTGAGGAAGGCCGCTTCCGCGAGGATCTCTACTATCGAATCCGCGGAATCGAAGTCTCGCTGCCGCCGTTGCGCGAGCGCGGCGATGACATCCTGCTGCTCGCCCGCTCGTTCCTGGCGCGCGAACGGGAGAAGCATCGCGGCGGCCCATCGCTGCTGTCGAACGAAGTCGAGACACTCTTCCTCGCCTACGGCTGGCCGGGAAACGTGCGCGAGCTGCAGAACACCGTGCGCGCGGCGCACGCGATGGCCGGCGACGCGAAGGAGATCGCGCTCGAGCACCTGCCCGACCGATTGCGCAACGCGCCGGTCTCGCGCGTCGCGAGCGGCTCGTATCAGGACGCGGTGATGCGTTTCAAACGCGATCTCATCGAGAACGCGCTGTCACAGTCGAACGGAAATCAGAACCGCGCCGCGTCGATCCTGAAGATTTCGCGGCAGGCGCTGGGGTATCAGATCCGCGAACTAGGCATTCTCGCCGCGAAGCCGTTGTCACGAACCGAGGAACGACGTGTGGCGAAGCCGTCGCGTATCGCAAGCCACCGCTTGCGCCGGGCGTAGAATCGAACCATTCATTCAAAGTCCATGTCGCGAACTCGCCTCGCACTGCTCGCCACTCTCCTCGCCGCTGCCGGCTGCGCGCTCTATAACGAAGTCTCGATCGCGCCCCTGAACATGAATCCGCTCCTCATCGATCACGGAGCGGACGTCCAGGGAATGGTCCGGAAGGCCGACTACCTGCGCGCCGTCGAATACGCCTCGACCGTCGAATCGCGCACGAAGCCGTCCGCCGCGGAGCTCGGAGCGCTCGGCTCGGCCGAGCTCTCCTCCGGCCGTTACGACGACGCGAGAAAGCATCTTCGCGCCGCGCTGCAGCTCCAGCCGTTCCACACCGTCGCGGCGCAGATCGAGTGGTCGCTGTCGCAGGCGGAGTACATGTGCAACAACTACGAGTCCGCGCTCGACTGGGCTCAGCAGGCGACGAACCACGGCATCCTGGTGAAACAGTGGCACATCGACTATCTGCGCGCGCTCGCGCACACGCAGATTTACAAGTTCTCCGGCCTCCCCACGACGGAGCTGCCGATGAAGACGACGCGGCCTGAAGTCCCGCGCGTCGAGGTCCGAATCAACGGAAAACGCTCCATCAGCGCGGTGATCGACTCCGGCGCCGTCCTCTCGATCGCGTCACGCCAGTTCGCCGATTCGCTTCCGATCGAGCGCCTCGGGAAGTTCACGGGTGAGTTTTACGGCCTCCTCGGCGAGCCGATCGAAGTGGAGTTCGGGATCCTCGAGTCGGTCACGGTTGGCGACATCGTCGTCGAGAACGTTCCGGTCGCGATCATGCCGGACGAGAAGATGCACTTCATCTCGAGCGGAAAGACGCCCTTCAACATCGACTTCCTCCTCGGCGCGAACTTCCTCAAGGAGTTCCGCACCGATCTCGATTTCCCGCGCAACACCGTCACGTTCCGGCGTCTGACGCCTGCGGACCGGCATCCCGCGGAGGATCAGAACCTCTTCATCCGCGCCTTCCGGCCGTACGTTCGGGGACTGGTGAACGGACACGGATGGTTCACCTTCGTGCTCGACACCGGCTCCGAGGTCACGTTCCTCAATGACGACCAGAAGCTGAATCTCCCGCTGCACAGCGCCGCACCGCGCGTGCACGGCGCGATGCTGCAGGGCCTCGGCGGCGCGAAGAAGCATGGCGAGAAGGTCGAGGACGTGGA
Source organism: Thermoanaerobaculia bacterium (assembly GCA_036498125.1). Classification (GTDB taxonomy): domain Bacteria; phylum Acidobacteriota; class Thermoanaerobaculia; order Gp7-AA8; family Gp7-AA8; genus DASXHZ01. The sequence goes on along the minus strand of DASXIH010000689.1, from coordinate 1,448 downwards.
GCTCGGGGTCGACCGCTGGGCCGGCACGTTCAAGACGGTGCCGATGTATTCACCATCGGAAAACGAGTCCGCCGCCGGCATCCTCGGCGAGAACTTCCTCAACAACTTCCGCGTGGTGCTCGACTACGGGAGGATGCGGCTCGACCTGATCCGCAACGGCGGCTACTCGACTCTGAAGCCGTCGACGATGCGCGCCGCCTCGTGAGACGAGTTACCAGTCACCAGTCACAAATCACTTCTTCTTCCTCTTCGCCCAGCCTTCGATGACTTTCTGGGGAGTGCGGCTGAGGGCGAGCGACTCGGCCGGAACGTCCTTCGTGATCGTGGAGCCGGCGCCGACGTAGGCGCCTTTGCCGATGCGGACGGGAGCGACGAGCTGGGTGTCGCTGCCGATGAACGCGCCGTCTTCGATGACGGTCTTGTTTTTGTTCACGCCGTCGTAGTTGCAGGTGATCGTGCCGGCGCCGATGTTCACGTCCGCGCCAACCTCTGCGTCGCCGATGTACGAGAGATGTGAGGCCTTGGCACCGCTGCCGAAGATCGCCTTCTTGGTTTCGACGAAGTTGCCGACCTTCACGTGCGTACCGAGATGCGTGCCGGGGCGGAGGTGCGCGTAGGGCCCGACCGATGCGTCGTCGTCGATCTGCGACTCCTCCGCTACGGTGCCGCTCTTGAAGTGCACGTTGTCGCCCGCCGTGACGTCGATCAGATGCACGCCCGGCTCGATGACGCAGCCGCTGCCGATCTTCGTCGTCCCCTCGATGGTCACGAACGGGTAGACGACGCTGTCGTTGCCGATCGTGACGGTGGAGTCGATGACGACGGTGTTCGGGTTGCGGAAGGTGACGCCGCTCGCCATCAACTTCGCGACGACGCGCCGCTGGATCTCCCCTTCGACTGCCGCGAGATCGGAGCGTGAGTTGACGCCGAGCGCCTCGACCGGATCGGGCGTGATCACGGCTCCGACCCGATGGCCGCCCTTGCGGAGGACGGCGATGAGATCGGTGAGGTAGTACTCACCCTGAGCGTTCTGCGTCGAGAGGCCACGCAAGTTGTCAAAGAGGTGCTCGGTATCGAAGACGTAGATGCCGGCGTTGACCTCGCCGATGCGTTTCTCTGCGTCCGAGGCGTCCTTCGCTTCCACGATGCGCACGACGGCGCCGCTGTCATCGCGAACGATGCGGCCGTACATCGCCGGATCGTCGAGCTTCATCGTCAGGAGCGTGAGCGCGTTCTTCTCCGCCTCGTGTTGATCGATGAGCTGCTGGAGCGTCTCGGGACGCGTGAGCGGGACATCGCCGGAGAGGATCAGGACGCGGCGCGCCTTGACGTCGTCCGCCGCCATCAGGACAGCGTGACCGGTTCCGAGCTGCGGCTCCTGGACGCAGAAGCGCGCCCGATCGCCGATCGCTCCCTGCACCGCGTCCCGCTGATGACCGACGATGACG
>DASXIH010000688.1:0-3716 GCA_036498125.1 Thermoanaerobaculia bacterium | reverse complement strand
GCGCCGGCGAAACGCCGCCGGAATGTCGCGGCTCACCAGCCGTCCGAACGCCGGAAGGATCCGCTCCTCATGCGACGCGCGGTAGATGTAGCGGTAACCGCGTCCGGTGAGCTGGTTGAGGTAGGAGAGGATCTCCGGGTTGGCGGTGTGCGAGCGCGCCCGGTTGAGGTCCGTCGCCGTCCGCCGGTAGAGCTGCACGATCTCGTGAATCTCCTTCTGCGTCGGCTTCTGGTTCTCGGCCTCGGTCAGGAGGTCATCGAGCCGCTGCCACACCGGCGTCCGGTCGGCGATGAAGCGCTCGATGTTCACAGCAGCTGCCTCCTCTTGACGCTGATGTACGCGTTCACGGCGTCGACGCCCGCCTCTTCCGCCGTCGTCTCGACGACGAGCGCACCGCGCGCGCGAAGCTCGCGGATCGTTTCGACGCGGCCGAGCCAGAGGTCGCGCGCCACGAGCGTCCGCGACAGCTCCTCGCGGTCGGCCGGGAGCGTTTCCGCCGCCGCGCGCAGATCGCGGTCGCTGATCGTAATGAAGAGCGGCAGATGCTGGCCCGCGAGCATGTCGACCGCGTGCAGCAGGTCGTGGCGTTCCTCGCGCTCCGGCAGGACGGTCAGGATGAGGATGAGCGTCCGGTGGTGGAGGCGCTTGCGCAGCCCCGCCGCGAGCGCGAGGTAGTCGGTCTCGCGGTACTGCGCCTCCAGCTCGCTCGTGTAAGCCGTGATCGCACGCAGGTGCGACATGCCGCGCGCCGTCGCGAGCCCTTTGTCGGGCGCGGTGTCGAACGAGAGGACGCCGGTCTTGTCCTCGAACCGATTGCAGATGTACGCGAGGAGCACTGCGGCGTTGACGGCGTGATCGAGACGCGTGATCTGCTCGACGCGCGCCGCCATCCGGTGCCCGCGGTCGATGCAGACGACGATCTCCTGCGAGCGGTCGAGGCGGTACTCCTGGACGATCAGCCGGCCGTGGCGCGCCGAGGCCTTCCAGGCGATGTCGCGGAAGTCGTCGTCGCGGACGTAGTCGCGCAGCCGGTCGAACTCGCGACCCTTTCCGATGCGTGGTGAATTCCGCGCGCCGATCGAGCGGAGCGCGTACGAGTTCAACTGCTTGTGCAGCCGCGAGACCGCGCGCAGGTTCGGCAGGACGTGGATGGTCGACGTATCGCCGGCGGAGATGATCCGTTCCACGAGACCGAGGCGGCGGAGCGAGAACCACGCGCGGCCGGCCGTCGCGGCGCCGCGCTGAATCGCCCGGACGTCGAGATCGAATGCGACCGATTCTCCCGGCCGGCAGATCGCCTCCTTCGTCACCGAACGCGGCGCGACGATGTCCGGCCACAGCTGCCGCAGCGTCATCCGCACCGGCCGCGATGCCGTCGTCCCGACACGGATCATCGTCGTTTCGTGCTCGCCGAGGGCGAGGGCGACCTTCGGCGCGCGGTCGACGAGCAGCGAAACGCTCCGGAGCCACAGCGCGTCGGCGGCCGCGAAGCCGGCGAGCACGCTCAATGCTGCTGCCGCGATCCAGACCAGTGGCCGCGCGATCGGGATGAGCAGCGCCATCAGCGCGATCGCCAGCACGAGTCGGATGAGAAGTGGTCCCGGACGCATGGTCTAGCGCGGCACTTCCACCTGCTCGAAGATGCGCGTGAGCAGGTCCTCGAGCGCCACCCCTTCCATCTCGGCCTCGGGGGTCAGCGTCACGCGGTGTGCGAGCACCGGCGCGACGAGCGACTTCACGTCGTCGGGCGTGATGAAGTCGCGGCCCGCCAGCACCGCCGCCGCGCGTGCGGCTTCGAGGAGTGCGAGCGAGGCGCGCGGCCCGGCGCCGATCTGCACCGTGTCGTCGGTCCGCGTCCTCGCCACGATGCTCTGGATGTACTTGATGATCTGCGGCTCGACGCGCACCGTGGCACCGACCGTGCGGCGCGCCGCGAGCAGGTCTTCCCCGTTCATCACCGGCTGCAGCGCCGCGACCGCGTCGTCGTGCAGTCGCCGCCCCGTGGCGTACGCCTCCAGGATCTGCGACTCCTCGTCGGCGTGCGGGAAGTCGATGTTGATCTTGAAGAGAAAACGGTCGCGCTGCGCTTCCGGCAGCGGGTACGTCCCTTCGTACTCGACCGGATTCTGCGTCGCGAGCACCGTAAAGACCGGCGAGACGCGGTAGCGGACGCCGTCGATCGTGACCGCGTTCTCCTGCATCGACTCCAGCAGCGCCGCCTGTGTCCGCGGCGGCGTGCGGTTGATCTCGTCCGCGAGCAGGATGTCGGTGAACACCGGGCCCGCGCGCAGCGTGAACTCCTGCGTTTTCTGATTGAAGATGTTTGCGCCGAGGAGGTCGGACGGCATCAGGTCGGGAGTGAATTGAATCCTCCGGAAGCGGCAGCCGATCAGGCGCGAGAGTGAGAGCGCCAGGAGCGTCTTCCCGGTTCCCGGCGCGCCTTCCAGCAACACGTGGCCGCCGGCGATCAGCGAAGTGATGGCGAGCGTCTTGACGCGATCCTGCCCGAGGATGACGCGGTCGAGTTGCTCGCGGAGGACGCCGAATCGTTGCGCGATGTCAGCGATGGTTTGCATGCAATGCTCCTTCGAGTTTTCGGAAGCCTTCATTGAGGATGTCGAGATGGCGTTTGAAGCCGGCGGCGCGCATCCGGCGTCCGCCGCTGCCTGCCGCCGTGTCGTGCTGCGTCAGTTCCGAAACGCGCCGGGAGAGCGCTTCGCCGGCGAGACCGCTCTGCGCCGCGACCGTCCGCACCAGCACCTCGCGGTACGACGCGAGCGCCTCCTCGTCGATCATCGACTCGCGGTAGAGGGCGCCGAGGGAGTGCACCAGGTCGACGGCGTCGGATCGGACCTCGCGCGCGTCGTCCTCGGCCGGTCCGATCCTCTTCGCGTTTCGCCAGTAGTAGAGGAGCGCTGCGATCGCGAGGAGCGCCAGGAAGGGCCCGAGCGCCCACTCCTTCATGAGCTGCATCGCGCCGTCATCCGCGTCGAATCCGTGGATCGACTCGTCGAAATAGATCGGACGGTTCGCCGGCGCGAACGTCTCGAGCAGCGGGACCGCACCGCTCCAGCGAATGAACTCGTTCTGGAGGAACTCCGGGATGGCGATGAAGACGACCTCGCCGTTCCCGATCCGCTCCCGCACGATCGCCGGCGCTCCGTTGATCGTGAACAGCGCGTGCATGTGTGCGGGGAGGGTGCGTGTGTCGATCGTCCGCGCTTTGGGCGCCGTGATCCAGATGGCACTCGTGGGGAGAGGAAAAACTTTCTCCGCCATCTGCTTCTTCTCGCCGCGGAGCTTCAGCGGCCCGAAACTGACCGGCGACGCGAGGACCAGCCGCCCGCCGCCGCGCACCCAGTCGTCTTCGATCGACGTCAGGAGCGGCGTCACGCTCTTTCTGGGAGCCTTCGCCGGAGCCTTTTTCGGCTTCGTCTCCTCGTCATCGGCGAATGACGGATCTTCGAGGATACCGGTGCGAATGACGACCGCATTCCGCGGCACGACACGAAGCGGCCCGTCGAGGCGGAAGACGCGATGGCCGGTCCGCTGGAGATACCGGAACGCGATGGAGAGTCCGGAAGGCGAAGTGTTCTCGATCGAGAACTCGTCGAACGCGCGTTCGCTCACCGTCCGGTCATTGCCGATCCAGACGAACGCGGCGATGAAGAACGCGGCAATGGCGAGGAGCAGCGGAAGCGCGCGTTTCAAGCAGC
>DASXIH010000687.1:0-2293 GCA_036498125.1 Thermoanaerobaculia bacterium | reverse complement strand
ATGAGCGCGATCACGCCGCCGAGTCCCATGAGGAGGACCGAGACCCAGATCCACGAGACCATCGGCGTGATGAGGAGCAGCAGTCCCACACTTTGCCCGCCGACGTCGAGATTCTGGATCGAGATGTAGAGATCGCCGGAGATGGTGGAGTAGACGGCGGGCGTGCCGATCGGCTCGCTCATCGCGAGGTACTGGTTCATGCGCGGGTCGAGCTTCGTGACGAGTGAACCGTTCTTCGCGACGGCAAGGTGGGCGATCCGAGCGGTGCGGTTCGGCTCCTGCCGCTGCTCGGTGCCGGTGAACGTGACGGTGTATTTGCCGATCGTCGCGGACTGGCCTTTCGCGAGCGAGACTTCGCGCTGCGTCCGCATCGTGCTCGAGACGGCGATGGCGACGATGACGACGACCGCGCCGGCGTGCACGACGTAGCCGCCGAAGCGGCGGCGTCCGCGCAGCAGCAGCGCCTGCGACGTTGCCGTGGCGATGCTCTCACCGCGCTTCATCCGCTGCCCGACCGGCAGGAACATCTCGGCGAACGTGACCCACGCCGCGTATCCGCCGAAGCCGAGCGTCGCGACGGTCCACGGGTTGCGCGCGCCGAGGGCGAGGCCGATGAAGGCGACGACGAGGCCGCCGATGATCGGCGGGATGAGCGAGCGCTTCACCTGCTCGCGCGACGCGCGGCCCCACGGGAGCGCCGGGCCGATGCCGAGCAGGAAGACGAGCGCGGTGCCGACCGGAACGACCATCGAGTCGAAGTACGGGCGGCCCACGCTCATCTGCTTGCCGCGGATCGCTTCGACGACCAGCGGGAAGACGGTGCCGATCAGCACCGTGAAGGTGAAGAGGATGAAGAGGAGGTTGTTGACGAGGAACATCCCCTCCCGGCTCACCGGACCTTCGATGCTCCCCTCGGCTTCGAGGGAATCCATGCGCACGGCGAGGAGCACGACCGAGCCGACGAGGATGGTCGCGAGGAAGACGAGGATCGTCGGGCCGATGCTGCTCTGCGTGAACGAGTGGACGGAGTTGAAGACGCCGGAGCGCGTCATGAAGGTGCCGAGGATCGTCAGGAGGAAGCTCGCCTGGATCAGCGTGACCGTCCAGCCTTTAAGGACGCCGCGCCGCTCCATGACGATGGCGCTATGCAGCGCGGCGGTCGCGGTGAGCCACGGAAGGAGCGATGCGTTCTCGACCGGGTCCCACGCCCAGTAACCGCCCCACCCGAGGACCTCGTAGGCCCACCAGCCGCCGAGCATGATGGCGATCGTGAGGAAGATCCACGGGACGAGCAGCGCGTTGCGCAATGGGCGGAGAAACGCGAGACCGAGACGGCCGCGCAGCAGCGCGGCGGTCGCGAGGCCGAACGGGATCGTCATGCCGACGTAGCCGAGATAGAGGCACGGCGGGTGAACCACCATTAGCATGTGGTTCTGGAGAAGCGGATTCGGTCCGGGACCATCCGCGGGAACATTCGCGACGTTCTGAAACGGTGATGCCGGACCGGCGATGAGGAAGCTGAAGAACGAGGCGCACGCGAGCCACGTGGCGATCGCGTACGCCATGTATTCGATGTGCTCGTTGCGGGTGAGCCACGTCGCGACGGCGATGTAGATGCCGAGGACGAATCCCCAGAAGAGGATCGAGCCTTCGAGCGACGACCAGAGGCTGACGATCGTGACCCAGATCGGAACGGAGCGCGAGCCGACCTGCGCGACGTAGCTGACGCTGAAGTCGTGCGTCAGCAGCGCCCACTCCATCACGCCGGTCGCCAGGATCATCATCGACGCGAAGAGGTACGCGAAACGCTGCGTCCACTTGAGCCCTTCCGGCGAGCGCTTCGCGCCGGCGGCGTAACCGAGCATTGCGCCGGTCGTCGAGACGAGAAGGGAGCCGAGGATGAGGAGGCGTCCGAAGGATGCCGTCACGACTTGTCCATGCCCTCCGTGGTCTTCATCAACTTCTCGAGCTCTTCTCTGTTCAACGAATGGCCCTTCTTCGGCGCGCGGTATTCGTTGCTGTGCGAGACCATGAGGCGATTGCACCGGAAGTAGCCCCCGCGGGACATCGTCCCCTCGACGACGACGCCGATGTTCTCGCGGAACATCTGCGGCGGGACGCCGTTGGACTTCACGTGCACGAAGCCGGTGGCGTCCTTGACGTCGAACTCGAGGCCGGAGACGCCGGTGTGGTTCCTGATGGAGCCGGGGACGACCATGCCGCCGAGACGGATCGTGGCGCCGTACGCCTTGTCGCCCGCCTTGTGGAGGTCGGTCGGCGTCCAGTAGTAGAC
>DASXIH010000686.1:0-3171 GCA_036498125.1 Thermoanaerobaculia bacterium | reverse complement strand
AGCCACAATTGTCGTCAATGAAACTTTCCTTCAAGGTCGGGGAAAAGCTTGTGTATCCGAACCATGGAGTCACCGTTGTCGAGCAGATCGGCGAGTCGCCGATTCTCGAGCCGGGAGACAGCTACTACCACCTCAGGTTGCTCCAAAATAACTCTCGCCTGATGGTCCCGATCCGTAACACCGAGCGCGTCGGCCTGCGCCGGTTGTATCAGCAGAAGGAGATCAAGGGACTGATCAGCCTTCTGGAAGCGAAGCCCACCAAGTCGCCGACCGACTGGAAGGGCCGCTACCGCGAGAACCTCGAGAAGATGAAGACCGGCCGTCTCGAGGACGTCGCCGACGTACTCAAGAACCTCAGCGAAGTGCAGCGCCGCAAGAGCCTCTCCTTCCGCGAGAAGAAGATGTACGACCGCGCGAAGTACCTGATCGTTTCCGAAGTCGCCATCGTCAAGGGCATGAACGAACAGGAAGCCGAGAAGCTCATCGAGAAGTCGATCGACAAGTCGCTCGGCCATTAACGTAGGACGGGCTTCAGCCCGGCCAAACGAACGCCGGCCCACGGGCCGGCGTTTTCGTTTGTGGTACCTTCGAGAACGATGTCGGAGCCAGCATCCGCCCGCCTCCCCGAGTGGATCCGCGAGAAGAAACTCAACCTCCGCGGGCTCCACGAGATCAAGTCCCTCCTCCGCGAGCGCGACCTCCACTCTGTCTGCGAGTCGCTCGCCTGCCCGAACCGGACGGAGTGCTTCTCACGCGGCACCGCGACCTTCATGATCCTCGGCGACGTCTGCACCCGGAGTTGCGGTTTCTGCAACGTCACGACCGGACGCCCCTACGCGGCGCCGTCGCCCGACGAGCCGTACGGCGTCGCCGACGCCGCGAAGCGGATGCGTCTGCGGCACGTCGTCGTCACCTCCGTGACCCGCGATGACCTCTTGGACGGCGGAGCGCAGCAGTTCGCCGACACGATCCACGCGCTCCGCGAGCACGTCCCCGGCTGCGTCGTCGAGGTGCTGACGCCCGACTTCCGCGGCAGCGGCGACGCGGTGCGCATCGTCGTCGACGCCAAGCCCGACTACTTCAACCACAACGTCGAGACGGTGCCGCGTCTCTACGACTACGTCCGCCCCGGCGCCCGTTTCCAGCGCTCGCTCGACGTGCTCGCCGAAGCGAAACGAATCGATCCCGCCATCGTCACAAAGTCGGGACTGATGCTTGGACTCGGCGAAAGACGTGAAGAGGTCCTCGACTCGATGCAGCGCCTCCTCGGCGCCGGAGTCGAGATCCTCACCATCGGGCAGTACCTGCAGCCGAAGCGGGAGAAGCTCGACGTCGTCGAGTACGTCCATCCCGCGGTGTTCGAGGAGTACCGAGTGCTCGGCGAGGAGATGGGCTACCGCGCCGTCTTCTCCGGTCCGTTTGTCCGCAGCTCGTACATGGCGGACGTGGTGGCGCATGAAGCGAAAACCGCGTCAGATCGATCCTGAGAAGAAAGACACCGGCCCGTACTTCGTCACGTACCTGCCGATCTTTCTCGACTACCTCGCCGTCGAAAAAGGGCTCGCGAAGAACTCGCTCGTTTCGTACCGCATCGATCTCCGCCACTTCGGCCACTGGCTGCTCGACCAGGGGCTGGAGCTGGAGAACGTCGAGCGCCTCAACATCGTGAAGTACTTCCAGGCGCTCCGCGCGGCCGGCATTTCGGCGCGCAGCGTGGCGCGCGCGCTGGCCGCAATCCGAGGGATGTACCGGTTCCTCGTCGCCGAGCGGCACCTGCGCACCGATCCGACGGAGAACATCGAGAATCCGAAGCTCTGGTCGACGCTGCCGAAGTCGCTGCAGCCGGAAGAGGTCGAGGCGCTGCTGCGCGCGCCGGCGCTCGACACGAACGAGGGCGTCCGCGACCGCGCCATGCTCGAGCTGCTGTACGCGACGGGACTCCGCGTCTCCGAGCTCGTCCGCGTGCGCGTGGATGACATCGTCCTGGACGCCGGCTACCTCCGCACGATGGGCAAGGGGTCGAAAGAACGGATCGTTCCCTTCGGCGACGCGGCGCGCGACGCGATGCTGCAGTACATCGAGCTCGGGCGGCCCCACCACGACCAGTTCAACGACCCGCACCTCTTTCTGACCATCCGCGGACGCCCCATGACGCGTCAGGCGTTCTGGGTGAAGATCGGCAAATACGCGAGGACGGCGGGGATCAAGGCGCACATCTCGCCCCACGTGCTGCGGCACTCGTTCGCGACGCACCTGCTCGAAAACGGTGCCGACCTCCGCAGTGTGCAGATGATGCTCGGCCACGCCGACATCTCCACCACGCAGATCTACACCCACGTCTCGCGGGCGCGGCTGCAGAAGATGTACGAGACGTTCCACCCGAGGGCATAACGATCGTGGAACGCTCGTTTTCAAACCGAATGCTCCGAAACGCCCTGCTGGCTTCGCTTCTCCTCGCCGCCTCCGTGCCGGCGAGCGCGAGCATTGCGCTCTTCACCGACGGGCGCTCGATGAAAGTCGACAAATTCAAGGCGGTCGAAGACTCGATGCAGCTGACGCTCAAGGGCGGCGGCGTCGTGACGGTTCCTCTGGCGCGCATCGATCGCGTCATCGACGATGAGGTGTCGACGCCGGAGATCATCGCCGAGGTCAAGAAAATCGTCGAAGAGCACCACGGCGTCTTCCCGGAGCGCTCATGGCGCTACAACGAGGCGAGCACGCCGCTGTTCAACACGAAGTTCAACGCCACGATCGTCGAAGCAGCGAAGAAGTTCGACGTCGACGCCGCGCTCGTCTCTGCGGTCATCAAAGCCGAGTCCGACTTCAACCCGCACGAGGTCTCGAACAAAGGCGCCCGCGGCCTGATGCAGCTCATGCCCGCGACCGCGTCGCGTTTCGGCGTCACCAACTCGTTCGACCCGGTGGCGAACATCTACGCCGGCACCCGCTACCTCCGCTGGCTCCTCGAGACCTTCAACGGCAACGCCGACCTCGCCGTTGCCGCCTACAACGCCGGCGAGGGCAACGTCTGGAAATACAACGGCGTCCCGCCGTTCCGCGAGACCGTGAACTACATCAACCGCATCGCGAACCACATCCGGAAGGCGATCGACTCGAAGAAGATCGCGGACGCCGCGCCGGCGGCGGCCGTGGCGCGGTAAGGAAGGTCGA
>DASXIH010000685.1:0-14096 GCA_036498125.1 Thermoanaerobaculia bacterium | reverse complement strand
CTACGAAGGGCGTGTTTCGCGGCGTCATTCGTGAGAACTCGGCCGGCCTTGATTTGATCGAGAGCTATCTTCACATCTTCCAGCAACTCGTGACCTTGTTCCGACCCGACGTTCATCCTCACGGCGTCGGGCACGTGGGCGTGATCGTCAGCGTGACCGTCGGGGCGGGGAAGCTGCCCATCGTGGGGCCGGCGCCGTTGCAGACGTTGACGCCTACCTGGCCGGGGACGGTGATGGTGTAGCTGCCGGCGGCGGGGGTACCGGGGGGAATCGGGAAGATCGGGCCGCCGCCAGCGCCGAGGGCGATGTCGGTGCCGGCGTGCTGCACGTGGACGGGGAAGTTGGCGTTGCTGGTGAGGTTCATGAGCGCGCCGGGAGCGGCGGCGATGGTGACATTCTTCGTCTCGTATTGCGGTCCGCTCTGGGCGTTGAAGCAGGTGCCGGTGAGGGTGATCTGGGTCGGGCCGCAAGTGCCGGGGCCACCGCCGCCGCAGTTGTTGTGCGTGACGGTGACGGTCTTCTCGCGGTGGCCGGCGCCGGGGTAGTAGAGCGTGAACTCGGTCGTCTGCGACACCGTCTCGATCTGCGTGCCGCTCTTCGGAAGGATCAGCGCCGGGTCGGGGATGGCCGGCGACACCGGCTGGTCCGCCTTCAGGTGAAGACCGTTCCCCTGGCCCTCGTACGTGATCGTCACGGGCCCGGAGCAGTTGACCTGCTGCGGCACTACGTCGAACTTCTTGATGAGCGGATCGCAGCCTGTCGCTGCGACGAGGGCGAGGACAACCAGTACGGCTTTACGCATGTGCCACTGATTGTACAATCCGCGCCCGCGATGCCTCGTTCTTTCCAAGGTGATTCGAATGCGACCGGATTGCGCTTCGGCGTGATCGCGAGCCGGTTCAACGACGAGATCGTGTCGGGACTCCTCGACGGCGCCCTCGACTGCCTCGCGCGCCATGGCGCGCGGGATGAGGACGTCGCCCTTTTCCGCGTGCCCGGCGCGTTCGAGATTCCGGCGCTCGCGCGGAAGCTCACGGGGCGCTACGAAGCGATCGTGGCGATCGGATGCCTGCTCCGCGGCGACACGCCGCACTTCGACTTCATCTCGTCGCAGGTGACGAACGAGCTCTCTCGCGTCGCCGTCGACACCCAGTCGCCGGTCGCGTACGGCGTCATCACCTGCAACACCTACGAACAGGCCATTGAGCGTTCGGCGGCGGGAAGCGGCAACAAGGGGTGGGAAGCGGCGCTCGCCGCGATCGAGATGGCGAACCTGTGGCGCGCGCTTCGCAGCGGAGAATCGTGATGGGTGCCCGGCGCAAAGCGCGTGAGCTCGCGCTGCAAATGCTCTTTCAGCACGACATGTCCGGCAACGAGCCTGACATGATCATCACGACGTTCGAGGACCTGCAGAAGTCGAAGCCGAACACCCGCGAGTTCGCCGAAAAAATTTTCCGCGGCACGGTCGATCACCTGGCCGAGCTCGACGACATGATTCAGGCGCAAGCGGAGAACTGGCGCCTCTCGCGGATGGCGGTCGTCGACCGGAACATCATCCGGATGTCGGTGTACGAGTTTCTCCACGAGACGGACACGCCGAAGCTCGTGATCATCGACGAGGCGATCGAGATCGCGAAGAAGTTCGGCACGCAGAAGTCGTCGCAGTTCATCAACGGGATCTTGGACGGCATTCTCAAGCGATACAATCTCGCGTCGTGAGTTACGACTTTATCCCGGCCCGGAGCGCAGCGAAGGGACGGGATCATTGGAGCAGCCGGCAGGATCTGAGGGGTCGCAGCGATGGCTCCGATGATCCCTCGCTGCGCTCGGGATAAACTAGATCAGTGAGTCTGCTTGGCCGGCTCGAAGATTTATCCCTAACCGACATCGTCCAGATCGTTTTCTTGAGCCGGCGCACGGGCGTGCTCGAGATCGTCGACGATCGCGGGCGACATACCGTGCTTTTTCGCGGTGGCCTGATCGTCAACGCCTCCTCGCCCGATCACCCCGATCTGATTACGTATCTGGTCGAAAAAGGGGTCCTCGGCGCCGATAACAGCAAGACGTTGAGGCAGATGGAGGAGGGCGGGATCCCGTACGGCACCGCCGCGCTGGAGCTGAACCTCGTCAAGCAGGAGGACCTCGGCAACGCGATCCGCAGCCGGATCGTCGACGTCGTGACGCCCCTGATGAACAGCCGGGAAGGCGAGTTCAACTTCATCCTCAGCGACTCGATGACGCCGATCGACATCGAGTACGAGCCCGACACGGTCTTCAAGGAAGGCGGAATCGCTCCCCAGAAGATCCTCGGCGGCGGTGAAGGGGAAAAGATCAAACCGCTCCGTGGGCTCGAAGAGTCGCTGAAGGCAGGGAAGGCGCTGCTGCGCGGCTCCGCTCCCGCCGAGACGACGCCTGCGACGCTGAATCTCGGCCTCGGCCAGCCGATCGAGACGGCTCCAACGCCGCCACCCCCGCCGCCCGAGCCGTTTCCCGAGACGCCGCAAACGGACAACGTCGTTCAGTTTCCATCGATCGAGAAGACGTTCGAGCCGATTCCGGATGAAGAGCCGCCCGCGGAAGCGCAGCGGCCGCAGCGCGTCTCCACAAACAGCGGCCAGTTCAAGGTCTCGGGCGGGCTGTTCGAGATCGAGACCCCCGAGGCGCAGTACCGCAACGTCGTTCTGTACGAGCGCAACCCGCTCGTCCGTGTCGCCGCGAAGCGCGCCTTCACGAAGAAGAATGTGAAGACGTTCCAGTACGGATCGCTGGAGGACGTGCGCAACGCCATGAGCGAGCTCTTTCGCTCGAACAGCTTCTTCGTCACGTTCCTCGAACTGACGGGCGACGACGCGTCGCAGAAGCTGATGCAGCAGCTGAAGCGAAAGAATGCGAAGCTGCCGGTCGTCCTCGTCGACAACGAAGCCGATCTCCGGCGCCGCCACGACCTCCTCCGCGCCGGCGCGGATCTCTATCTGACGAAGCCGAGCGCGGCGCGCTTGCAGCCGGGGCTCGCCGAGGAGGAGCTGTCGCTCTTCGCGGACGAACTGGTGCTCTTCAGCGAGCGCGCGTTCGAGCAGTGGGAGCAGACGGCGGGAGGCTACGGCGCCGAGGCGGGGAAGAAGTTCTACGAGCAGGCGTCGAAGGACTCCATGGATCGCAGCTTCACGGTGCTGAAGCAGTTGATCAACGAGCTCTCGAATCCGAACGACATCTCGCAGGTGTCGGCGACGATCCTCCGGCTCTCGGCCGAGTACCTCGACCGCGGCGCGCTCTTCATGGCGAGCGCCAACGAGTTCGTCGGCCTCGGCGGATTCGGGATCACCGGCGGCGGCGAGGAGATGGACGCGCGTGTGAAACGCGTCCGCGTGCAGCGCGAAGTACCGTCGATCCTGGGCGACGTCGCGACGGCGGGGGAGCCGCACCGGGGCAAGATGAAGAAGACGGCGGCGAACGTGGAGCTGATCAACGGCCTCGGCGGCGTCCTGCCGACGGAAGTCGTCGCGCTGCCGATCATCCACTCCGGCCGCGCCATTGGTATTCTGTACGGCGACAACGCGGAGCATCGCGCCCCGATCGACAGCGTCACCGGTCTCGAGATCTTCCTCTCTCAGGCCGGCTACGCATTCGGCAACGCGGTGTTCGCATCGGAGCGAGCCGGCCGTCCATGAAGATCCTCGTCGTCGAAGACTCCTCCTCGATGCGTGCGTACCTCGCCACGGTCATCGAAGGCGGTACCGAGAGTTACGAGCTCGAGATCGTCGAGGCGGCCAGCGGTTTCGAAGCGCTGAAGACGCTGCCGCATCACAAGTTCGACGCGATCCTCACCGACATCAACATGCCGGACATCAACGGCCTCGAACTGGTGAGCTTCCTCAAGAACCACCCGGTCTACAAGTCGATCCCGATCATGGTGATCTCGACCGAGGCGAGTGACGAGGATCGGCGGCGGGCTGCGGCGCTGGGCGCCGAGGAGTACCTCGTTAAGCCGTTCCAGACGGACGATCTGATCGAGAAGCTGCGGAGACTGCTGAAGGTCGCATGACCCGCGAAGACGACCGCGCCAGAGAAGAGTTCACGAGCGAAGCCGAGGAGCTCCTCGACACCCTCTCGCGCGACCTGGTGGAGTTCGAGTCGCAAGGGAAGAACGTCCGCCCCGAGGTCGTCAACAAGATCTTCCGCGAGATCCACTCGCTCAAAGGGCTCGCGGGAATGCTCGGCTTCGTCGACATCTCCGAGCTGGCGCACAACCTCGAGGACATGCTCGATCGCCTGCGGATGGGGAAGATCGAGATCACGAAGGACCTCGCCGACCTGCTGTACGACGCGGTCGACTCGCTCAACCGCCTCGTCATCGCGATCAACGATCCGTCGCTCGGCTCGCTGGTCGACGTCACGGCGTTGACGCGGCGTATCCACCACATCGTCAGTGCACAGCCGGAGCAGAAGTCGGGCGATCCGCTCTCGGAGCTGACGATCGACGAGCAGACGAAGAAGTCGCTTACCGAATACGAAGAACACCGGCTGATCGAGAACGTGCGGGCCGGGAAGTACATCCTCTTCGTCGAGCAGATGTTCGACCTCGCCGACTTCGACGAGAGGCTCCGCACGCTGACGACGAACCTCAGCGAGGCGGGCGAGGTGATCTCGACGTTGCCGGTCCTCGACACCAGCGGCGGCAACGGCATCGGGTTCCGGCTGCTGTACGGCTCGATGCTGAACGACGCGGCGGTTGCCGCGGTCGCGCCCGACGCACGCGTGTCGTCGCTCCGGAAAGCGACGTCGCCCGTGAAGACGATCGCCGAGGGTGGGCCGGCGATGCCGGAAGCTCCGGTCGATGACGATTTGTCGCTCCGGTCGCTGTCGCAGACCGTTCGCGTCGACATCGCGAAGCTCGACCACGTCATGAACATCGTGGGGGAGCTGATCATCGAGCGAACGCAGCTCGAGACGCTGACCCGCTCGCACGAGGTGCAGCAGGTGCGGATGCTCTCGCATGAGCTGACGAAGATCTCGCGCAATCTCGACCGGAAGCTGAACGAGCTGCAGAAGTCGGTGATCGAGACGCGGATGGTGCCGGTGGGGCAGATCTACTCGAAGCTGTCGCGGATCGTCCGCAAGATCGCGCGCGAGCTGACCAAAGAGATCGACCTGGTGCTCCGCGGCGAGGACACGGAGCTTGACAAGATGATGATCGAGGAGCTGACCGATCCTCTGATGCACATCATCCGGAACGCGCTCGATCATGGAGTCGAGCCGGCCGAGGAGCGGCGCGCGGCGGGGAAGTCGGAGCGCGGCCACATCACGCTGAACGCGTATCAGCAGGGAAACTCGGTCGTCCTCGACGTCATCGACGACGGGCGGGGAATCGATCCCGAGAAGATCCGCGCGGTCGCCGTGAAGCGTGGACTGCTCGGCGAGAAAGATGTGATCGACGACAGGCGGGCGTTCGAGCTGATCTTCACGCCCGGGTTCTCGACCGCGTCGCAGGTGAGCGAGATCTCGGGCCGCGGCGTGGGCCTCGACGTCGTGAAGAAGAACATCCAGGAGCTGAAAGGGACGATCGACGTCATCTCGGCGCCGGGGCAGGGGACGACGTTCCGGATCATGCTCCCGATCACGCTGGCGATCATCCAGGCGTTGATCGTCCGCGCCGGCGGCGAAGACTTCGCGATCCCGCTCACCTCGGTGGAGGAGTCGTTGCGGATCTACTCGCGCGATATCCGTACCGTGGAGCGGCGCGAAGTCTTCACGCTCCGCGATTACACGCTGCCTCTGCTGCGGCTCGCCGACGCGTTCGCCCTTTCGGACGATCACGACCACGGTCCGGATACGAAGTGGTTTGTCGTCGTCACGCGCGCGGGGGAGAAGACGGTCGGGATCCTCGTCGACTCGCTCGTCCGGCAGCAGGAGATCGTCATCAAGTCGATCGGCGAGCGGCTGAAGGCGACGCCGGGCGTCGCCGGCGCGACGGAGATCGGCGAGAGCGAGATCGTGCTGGTGATCGACGTCGGATCGCTGATCGACCACTTCGGAGGCCGCGCGCGCGAGGCGCGCGCGCTGGCGCATGTTTGAAGAGTTCTTCGGCCTGCGCACGAAGCCGTTCGGCAAGACGCCCGACCCGTCGTTCCTCTACGAGAGCGACCAGCATCGCGAGGCGCTGGCGCGGCTCGAGTACGCGGTCGAGGAGAAGGACCTCGCGCTGCTCGTCGGCGACATCGGCTCGGGTAAGACGACGCTCTCCCGCGCGCTGATCGACCGCGTCGGCGATGCGCGGCCGGTCATCCTGCTGATCAACCCGCGCCTCACGCCGACGCAGCTCCTCCGCTCGGTTGCACAAGGATTGGGCATCGAGCCGGCGCGCTTCCGGAACGATCTGCTCGACCAGATCCATACGCGTCTCTTCGCGTTGTACGAGGAGAAACGCGAGCCGGTGCTGATGATCGACGAGGCGCAGCTGATTCCGTCGAAGCAGACGTTCGATGAGATCCGCCTCCTGACGAACTTCCAGCTCGACGATCAGAACCTGCTCTCGGTGGTCCTCATCGGACAGCCGGAGCTCGAGACGCGGCTCGACCGCGACGCCTATGCGCCCCTTCGGCAGCGTATCGGCCTCCGCTACCGCCTCGGGCCGCTGACGCTCGACGATACCTGCCAGTACATCGCGCACCGCATCGAGATCGCCGGCGGTGCGCGGAACCCCTTCGATCGCCAGGCGATGGAGGAGATCCATCTGCTCAGCGGCGGGATTCCCCGCCTGATCAACACCCTCGCAACGACCGCCCTCCTCGACGCCTTCGGCGAGGACGCCCCGACGATCGATACGCCGCGCATCGCCGCCGCCGCCCGCGAGCACCGGATGGAGCACGCGCATGGTTGATCTGGTGAAGCTGCGGAAGAAGGCGAAGAAGCAGAGCGCAGAGGGCAGAGCGCAGAGCGCAGAGGTTGTCGAGCCCACTCCCCCGACTCCCGACTCCCGACTCCCCACTCCCCCCCCCGACAAACTCTCCCGCTTCATGCAGGAAGCCGGAAAACTCCGCGAATCGGTCGAACAGGGAGCGAAGGTCGAGGAGACGGTCGACAGCAGCCAGCTCGAGCTCCTCACGTTCACCATCGCCGGCGAGCAGTACGCGGTCGACATCGAGCGGATCGTCGAGATCGTCCGGCCGCGGCCCGTCACCCGCGTCCCGAACGCGGAGGAGTCGATCGTCGGCATCGTCTCGCTGCGAGGGACGATCGTGACGCTGATCGACGTTCGAAGCCGGCTCCGTCACCGGAATACGGAAGAAACGCCCGACACCCGCATCATCGTGGTCGACCATCAGGGAGAAACGATCGGCTTCGAAGTCGACCGCGTTCTCCGCGTCGTCAAGATCGGCCGGAAAGACGTCGAGCCACACCCGGTCGTCCACTCCAGCGAGGCCGATGACTCGATCCGCGGAGTCTTCCGGCACACGGGCGCGTTGACGATCCTCCTCGATTTCGACAAGCTACTTGCCCTTCCCCATGGAACTCACCTGTAAACACTGTGGTTCTCGCTTTCGCGCCGCGCTCGATCTCCCGCTGACCGCGCCGGTGCGGGTCGTCTGTCCGTCGTGTAACAAACAGATGGTGCTGAAGCCGGCGCCGGCCGGCGAGAGTGCTCGCGCGCCGGAGCCGACGCCGATCCGCCGCCGCAAGGTCGCGGCGATCGCCGATGAGCCTCGCCCCTTCCGTTCCTTCCTCGGCGAGCACCTTCGCCGCATCGGATTCGACGTCACCTACTTCGACACCGGCGAGCGGGTCACCGACTTCGCGCGCGAGTCACGCGCCGAGCTGGTGATCGTGAACGTCTATCTGAAGGGGAAGCTCGGGGTCGAAGTGACGGAGGAGATCAAGGCGGATCCGGTGATCGCCGAAACGCGCGTCATCCTCATCGGCGCGCTCTTCCGCGCGAACCGCTTCCGCGCGAACCCGACGAACCTCTACGGAGCGGACGAATACATCGAGGAACAGATCCCGGAGAAAGAGTTCAAGCAGATCATCCGGAAGCTCTTCCCCGAGCTCGGGCCGACGGTCGACATGCCGGTCGAATCGCGCGAGTTCGACGAAGCGCGGCGGCTGGCGCGCCTCATCCTCTCCGACATCATCATCTACCACGCCGCGAAGGTGGAGCGCGGCATCCGCGAGAACAACTTCTTCGAGCTCCTCCGCGACGAGATCGCGGAAGGGCGGCAGTACTACGAGTCGCGCGTGCCGAAGCGCGTCCTCCGCGACAGCGAGATCTTCACCGAGACGCTCCAGCAGTTCGTGCAGATGAAGCGCGAGGAGCTGCAACGCCTCGACACGGGGACGAACGGTTCATGAGCGCGGACCCGCAACTGATCGAGCAGGCGCGCTCGACCGACCCCGACGCCCGTCAGAAGGCGGCGTACCTCGTCGCGCAGTCGACGAACGAGCGCAACCTGCCGCTGATGTTCGAGCTGCTCGGCGACAAGGACTGGCGCGTCCGGAAGACGATCGTCGACGGCTTCGTGCGCGACGCCCGGACCGACATCATCGAAGGGCTCCTGAACGCGCTCGCCGATCCCGAGAACGCCGGGAAGCGCAATTCCGCGACCGAGGCGCTGATCCGGATCGGCGACGCGGCGATCGTGCCGATCGTCGACCGGCTGCGCATCGAGCGCGACATCGACGTCCGCCTCTCGCTCGTCAACCTTCTCGGCGACCTGCGCAGTCACGCCGGGTTCGACCTCCTGCTCGAGCTGCTGCAGGACGAGAAGGACATCAACGTCGCGTCGTCGATCGTGGCGTCGCTCGGCAAATATCGCGACGCGACCGCGCTTCCGGTGCTGCTGCGGCTCCTCCGGATCCGCGAGGACCTCTGGCTGAAGTTCCACATCGTCGAGGCGCTCGGCGAGATCGGCGACCGTTCGGCGCTTCCGGCCGTTCTGCCGCTCTACGCCGAGAAGTCGCTGCGGAAGCCGGTGCTGGAGTCGATCGGAAAAATCGCCGACGTCGGCACGGTCAACTTCCTGCTCCGCATCATCCACGACGAGGAGAAGCTGAACCTCACGGCGCTCCGGGCGCTGGTGCGAATCGCGGAAGCAGACAAGCCGCGCGTCGTGGCGCACGCGGAGCACGAGATCATCCAGCGCAAGTTCCGCGAGTCGTTCCCCGCGGACAAGGTGCCGCCGCTGATCGAGCACCTGCACAGCACGCCGAAACGCGATGTGAAGCAGTTCATCCTGAAGTTCCTCGGCTGGTCCGCTGACCAGCGCGCGTTGCCGGTGCTGCTGCAATACCTCGAACAGCCGGACACCGCCGAAGTCGCGGCGCAGGCGCTCATCGATTTCGGCGCGACAGCGGTGCCCGCGATCCTCGAGTCGCTGCAGAACGTGGAGGAGGACGAGATCGTCGCGCTGCTGATCCGCGTGCTGAACGTCATCGGCGACGGCGCCTCGATCGGCAGCATCATGCCGTTCCTCGATCACGACAACGCGATGATCCGCCGCTTGGCGATCGAGGCTCTCGGCGAGATCCCGAACCCCGCCTCGGTCGACTACCTCCTCACGAAGCTCGATGACTCCGACGTCGCCTGCCAGCAGGCGGCGGTGAACTCGATCTCCGCGCTCGTGGCTGCGTATCCCGAGATCAAGAACGACACGCTCGCGAAGATCCGCCGTCTCCTGCAGTCGCACAACGTTCCGACGAAGCTGAATTCGCTCTCGGTGTACGTCAACATCCAGGGCGAGGGTTACCACGACGGGTTGTTGCTCGCCTCGAAGGACAGCGACGCCGTCCTCCGGCAGAAAGCGGTCTCGCTCATGGGCAAGTTCGGGGAGGAGCGGTTCGCCGATCAACTCGTCCTCTCGCTCGCCGACGAATCGGCGGCGGTCCGTCTCTCCGGGATCAACGCGATCGTCCACCTACGGCCGGAGAAGGGGCTCGATCCGCTGATCACGTCGCTCGAAGACAGCGACGTCTGGATCCGCACCGCGGCGGCGCAGGCGCTCGGCGAGTACCGGCACGAGCGCGCCATCGAGCCGCTGACGAAGCATCTACAGTCGGACGTGCCGCCGGTGCGCATCGCGGCGATCGAGGCGCTCGGGAAGTCACGCGACGAGCGGGTGAAGGCAGTCCTTTTCCCCTGCGTCCACGAGCACGACATCGAGATTCGCCGCGCCGCGCTGCTCGCCCTCGGCCACGTCCCGGGCGACGACGTGTTCGACTACCTGATGTTCGCGCTCACCGACGACGACTGGCGCATCCGCGCCGCCGCCGCGTCTGCGATCGCGTTGCGCGGCGACAAGACGGCGCTCCCGGCGTTGCACCGCGCTCTCGAAGATCCCGACACCTATGTCCAGCAGTCGGCCGTGCTCGCGCTCGACCGCATCGCCGACCGCTCGTCGTTCCCGTTCCTGTTCAAAGCGCTCGAAAACGCAGCGATTCTCGATGAAGTCTCGGAGGTATTCGTCCGTCACAAGGAGCTGTTCCGCGATCTCCTCGAAGAGGCGTGGCGCACGGCCGACAGCCGGCGCGAGGTGGTGATCGCGGCCATTCTGCAAGCCATGAAGAAATAGGCGCGAAGGCGCTTCATGTCGACATTCAGTCTCTCGTTGAACCATCACATCGATCTGCCGGACGACGTGTTCCGGCTGATGAGAGACGAAATTTACAAGCGCACCGGCATGTGGTTCGCCGACTCGTCGAAGTACCTCCTGCAGAAGCGCCTCTCGCCTCGCGCCCGCGAGCTGAACTTCGACTCGTTCCAGAAGTACTTCTACTTCCTCCAGTACGACCCGCGCTCCGATGCCGAGTTCGACCAGATCTACGACCTCGTCACGACGAACGAGACGTACTTCTTCCGCGAGCCGGCGCAGCTCGCCGCGTTCATCGAGGAGATCGTGCCGGAGATCCTGGTGCGCAAAAGCGTGAAGAAGATCCGCATCTGGAGCGCCGGCTGTTCGTCGGGCGAGGAACCGTACTCGATCGCGATCCTGCTCCAGGAAGGCGGCTACTACGAGCGCGCCGCGTTCGAGATCTTCGCGAGCGACATCAACCAACAGGTGCTCGCGAAAGCGCGCCGCGGCCAGTACCGCGAGAGCGCGTTCCGCGCGACCAGCGCCGCGCTCCGCGAGAAGTACTTCACGCGCGAGGCCGACAGCTCATGGCGCGTCACCGACGAGATCCGCAACCGCGTCTCGTTTGGCCGTATGAACCTCTACGACCAGGCCCGCGTCTCCCTCCTCGGCCACCTCGATGTCATCTTCTGCCGCAACGTGATCATCTACTTCGACGACGCCTCGAAGAAGCACGTCGTCTCCAGCTTCTACAACCGCCTCACCGACGGCGGCTACCTCCTCCTCGGCCACTCCGAGTCCCTCATCTCCCTCTCCACCCAGTTCCGTCTGCGCCACCTGAAGAACGACATGGTGTACCAGAGGTAGTGGCAGAGGTGCATAGGTGCATAGCGGCAGAGAAGTCTTACTCCTCTGCACCTATGCCGCTATGCCACTCTGCAACTAAGATTCACCCCCGTGTCGGTCCGCGCACTCGTCATCGATGACTCCGCGTACAACCGCGTGACGATCACGCGGATGCTGGAGTCGGATACCCGCATCAAGGTCGTTGCGACGGCGGTGAACGGGGAGGACGGGATCAAGCAGGCGATGAAACACAAGCCTGACGTGATCACGCTCGACCTCGAGATGCCGATCATGGACGGCTTCGCGTTCCTCCGCTGGCTGATGGTGAATCTGCCGACGGCGGTGATCGTGGTCTCGTCGCGCGCGAGCGACCGCAGCGTGTTCAAGGCGCTGGAGCTCGGGGCGCTCGACTTCATCGCCAAGCCGGGCGGCCGGGTGTCGCCGCGGCTCGAAGAGATCCAGCGCGATCTCGTGACCAAGGTTCTCGAGGTCACGAACGTTCGGCTGGACAACCTGCGCAGGCGCGCCGAGGAGCCTGTCGAAGTGCCGGCGGCGGCCGCGGCGGAACCGCTGGTTTGTACCGGCGGGATCGAGCTCGTGGCGATCGGATGCTCCACCGGCGGTCCGCCCGCGTTGCAGCAGCTCTTCCAGGCGCTGCCGCTTCTGCCGATGCCGTTCGTCGTCGCGCAGCACATGCCGCCGACGTTCACGCGGCTCTTCGCCGACCGCGTGAACCGTCTGACGCCGTACAACGTGCGCGAGGCGGTCGATGGCGAGCCGCTGGAGGCAGGGAGCGTGTACATCGCGCCGGGGGGCATGCAGACCGAGGTGCGGAAGAACGCCGAGGGGATGCACGTGCGCGTCTTTCCTGCGGGGATGAACGACTTGTATGCGCCGTCGGTGGATCGTCTCTTCAAGAGCGCCAGCGACGCCGTTGGATCGGCCCTCGTTGCGGTCGTTCTCACCGGCATGGGCGACGACGGCGCGGAGGCCATTCGCGAGGTGAAGTCGCGCGGCGGGCGGACGATCGCCGAGTCGTCGCAGACCGCGATCATCTTCGGCATGCCGGGCGAGGCGATCAAAACCGGCTGCGTCGAATCGATTCTGGCGCTGCCGGAAATCCCGAACGCGATTCACCGCCTCTGCATCGGCCCTTCGCCCGCCTAAGTTGTTGTGCTACATTGCCGCGACGGTCCGGTCATGAGCGAAGAATCCCGCGCAGAGAAGTTTCTGGAGCTGTTCAACAAGGGTAAGGAGTTCACTGAGGAGCTCCTCAAGGAGAACCAGCGTCTCCGTTTCCGCCTCGCGTCCATCGAGACGGAAGGCGCCTCTCGGGAAGAGGTCGACCGCCTGCGCGCCGAGGTCCAGCAGCTGACCGATGAGAACCGCCGGCTCGCCAAGCGCTTCCGCGAAGTCGAGGAAGAGAACAAAGACTTCGCGAACCGCTACATCGAGATCGAAGAGCAGAACAACAACCTGGCGAACCTCTACGTCGCCAGCTACCAGCTCCACTCCACGCTCGACTTCCGGGAAGTCATCCAGATCGTCCAGGAGATCGTCATCAACCTCATCGGCGCGGAATCGTTCGCGATCCTGCTGCTCGACGAGAAGACGAACGAGCTGAAAACCATCGCCTGCGAGGGCGACGATGCGATGCCCGGCCTCGAGACCATCTCCGCCCGCCTCGGCGACGGTGTGCTCGGCGAGGTCGCCAAGACCGGCGAGAGCTACTACATCAACCAGGACGTGGAGGGGGGCGACATCACCCTCGAGCGTCCACTCGCCGCCGTGCCGCTGAAGATCAAGGAGCACGTGATCGGCCTCATCGTCATCTACAAGCTCCTGCAGCAGAAGGACTCGTTCTCGGCGGTCGACTACGAGCTCTTCTCGCTTCTGGCGGCCCACGCGGCGACGGCGATCTTCTCGTCGAAGCTCTACTCGCAATCGGAACGGAAGCTCAACACGATCCAGAGCTTCCTCGATCTACTGACGACGAATTAGGGGAGATGGCTTGGCATTAGAGAATGCAAACTTCCTGGTCGTCGAAGACTCGCCGACCATGCGTCAGTTGATCTCGTTCTCGCTCAAGCGATTCAAGAACGCGCGGATCATCGAGGCCGTCGACGGCGTCGACGCGCTCAAGAAGCTCTCCGGACCCGACAAGATCGACCTGATCCTCACCGACATCAACATGCCGGTCATGGACGGGTTGAAGCTCGTCTCCCTCGTCCGGCAGAACGCACAGCTCAAGAACATCCCGATCATCATCATCACGACGGAAGGCGCGGAGGAGGACCGGGAGCGCGGTCTGGCCCTCGGGGCTAACGCGTACATCTCCAAGCCGATCCAGTCGTCGCACCTGATCAAGACGATCTCGGAGCTCCTCGCGGTGTGAAGCGCGAACGCGCGGCGGCCGCAGGCATCCTCGCGCTCTTCTTCGCTCTCCGCCTTCCTCTTCTTCGCTACCGGCAGCCGTTTTTCGACGAGCTGTACACGCGCTGGATCTCTGCGAAGTCGTTCAGCGGGATCGTGTCGGCGCTGCAGTGGGACTCCGGGCCGCCGCTCTACTACTTCCTCGTTCACGTCGTCCCATTCCCCCGCGACATCTCGTTCTACGCGTCGCTGATCGCGGTCCTGCTCCTGTTGCGGAACCAGCACTTCCTCGCAGCGGCGTTCGTGACGGTGTTTCCG
>DASXIH010000684.1:0-7832 GCA_036498125.1 Thermoanaerobaculia bacterium | reverse complement strand
CTTCATTCCATCCCCCTGACAAGCTCGTCGTAACTCTGCCGTGTCCGCACGACCCGCACCTCATCACCATCCACGAGTAGCTCCGGCGGCAGCAATCGCGCGTTGTAATGCGACGCCATCGAAAACCCGTAGGCGCCGGCGTCGCAGAAGGCGAGAAGGTCGCCGATGCGCGGCTCGTCGATGGTCCGCGTCACCGGCTCGCCCTTGCTGCTGCGCGTGAAGACGTCGCCGGACTCGCAGAGATTGCCGGCGACGACGACGTCCTCGGTCGACTGGCGCTGGGTGCAATTCAGGATGTGGTGATACGCGCCGTACTTCGACGGGCGGACGAGGTGATTGAAGCCGGTGTCGACGCCGACCCACGTCGTGCCGGCGCTGATGCGCCGTGCGGTGACGCGCGCGAGAAGGAATCCCGACTGCGCCACGACGTAGCGTCCCGGCTCGAGAATCGCGTCGACCTCGCGCGCGCGGAGCAGCTTGTCCGCGATCGTGGTGAGGGCGTCGCCGTACTCGTCGATCGGGAAGTCCGCTTCGCCCGGCTTGTAGGGGACCGAGAGGCCGCCGCCGAAGTTGACGAAGCGGAGGTGTTGGAAGTCGGGGACGAGCTCCAGGAGGCGCCGCGCCGAGTCGAGCAGCGGCGTGATGGTGTCGACGCCGGAGCCAATGTGCGCGTGGATGCCGACGACACGCCGTCCCGTATCCTCGACGATCATTCGCGCGTCGCGCACCTCGGCGAGGTCGATTCCGAACTTCACTCCTTCGCCGGCAGTGACGACGTCGTGGTGGTGGCCGGCGCCGACGTCCGGGTTGACGCGCAGCGCAATCGGATTCTGTAGGCCGAGGCGCAGGATGCGATCGATTTCCGAGACGGAGTTGACGTTGATGACGATTCGATCATCGCCGATGGCGCGGAGGTCGTCGTCGGAGACGTTCGAACAGGTGAACCAGATCTCGTCGCTCGTGAAGCCGGCGTGCTTGGCGATGAAGATCTCGCCCGGCGAGACCGCATCGCATCCGAAACCGTGCTCACGTGCGAGCCGCAGGATCGCCGCGTTGCTGTTGGCCTTCATCGCGAAAAACGGGCGGAAGGGGAGGCGCGCGAACGCCCCTTTCACCCGCTCGATCTGCCGCCGGATCGTCGCCGCATCGTAGACGTAGAGCGGCGTCCCGTACTTGGCGGCCAGGTCGGGAGCGGATTGGGAACCGATGTGGAGGAGACCGGAATCGAACTGCATGAGCCGCGAATGATAAAACGGGTTACGAGGTTGCACGGTTTCAAGGTTGCGACAGCGAAACTTCGTAACCTCGCAACCGCTCCTCGTACAATTCGCCGATGCAGCAATACCTCGACCTCGTCCGGACGATCCTCGATCACGGGAACGCGAAGTCGGATCGCACCGGCACGGGGACGCTGTCACTCTTCGGCCACCAACTGCGGTTCGACCTGGGGGCGGGGTTTCCGCTGGTGACGACGAAGAAGGTGCACTTGCGCTCGATCATCGTCGAGCTGCTGTGGTTCCTGCGCGGGGAGACGAACGTCCAGTTCCTGCGCGAGAACAACGTCACGATCTGGGATGAGTGGGCGGACGCGAACGGGGAGCTGGGGCCGGTCTACGGATACCAGTGGCGCAACTGGCCGGCGCCGGACGGCCGTCACATCGACCAGATCAGCCGCGTGATCGCCGACATCAAGAGCAACCCGGACTCGCGGCGGCATGTGGTCAGCGCCTGGAACGTGGCCGATCTCGACCGGATGGCGCTGCAGCCGTGTCACGCGCTCTTCCAGTTCTACGTCGCGAACGGAAAGCTTTCCTGCCACATGTACCAGCGCAGCGCCGACGTCTTCCTCGGCGTGCCGTTCAACATCGCGTCGTACGCGCTGCTGACGATGATGGTCGCGCAGGTGTGCGGCCTCGAGCCGGGCGACTTCGTCCACAGCTTCGGCGACGTGCACCTGTACGCAAACCACACCGAGCAGGCGAGGCTGCAGATCGAGCGTGAGCCGCGGCCGCTGCCATCGATGAGGCTCAACCCTGCCGTGCGGTCGATCTTCGACTTCAAGTTCAGCGACTTCACGCTCGAGAACTACGATCCGCACCCGTCGATCAAGGCGCCGATCGCCGTATGAGGTTGTCGATCATCGTCGCCGTCGCGACCAACGGCGTCATCGGCCGCGACAACAAGCTGCCGTGGCACCTGTCGACCGACCTGAAGCGCTTCAAAGCGCTGACGAGCGGACACACCGTGATCATGGGCCGTAAGACGTTCGACGAGATCGGCCGCAAGCCACTGCCAAACCGCACGAACGTCGTCGTCAGCCGCAGTGTGGCGCCGGCAATCTTGCCGGCGGATGTCCTCTTCGCGTCATCCGTCGATGAGGCGTTGACGCATGTCCCTCCCACCGACGAAGAGGCCTTCATCATCGGCGGCGCCGAGATCGTCCGCCAGACCATCGCCCGCGCCGACCGGATGTACATCACCCAGGTACACGCCGACGTCGCGGGCGACACGTTCATGCCGGAGTTCGACGACGTGAACGAGTGGAAACTCGTCGACCGCGAAGACTTCGAGGCGGACGCGAAGAACGACTACCCCTTCTCGTTCCTCATCTACGACCGCGTCGCCGCGCATGAGGAAAAGGCGGGATACGACGAGCAGGGATAGGCGCGCTTCGTGCTGTGTTCGCTAGCGTGGAGGTGCAGTACATGAGAACGCTCCCACTCTCGATTCTCCTCGGCCTGGCGCTCGTCGCCTGCCAGCAGACGACGCAGTCGAACACCGCGGTCAGCAGCACGAGCACGGTCAAGACGAGCACGACGACCGACACCGTCAACGTGCCGCAGGTCTCGGTCGACACTGCGAAGACCGAGCACGCGAAAGAAGACCTGAAGCAGGCGGGCGACACGGCGAAAGAGGATCTCAAGAAGGCCGCCGCCGCTACCGGCACGGCGCTCGAGAAGGCAGGGAAGAAGCTTCAAGAGAAGGCGAACGAGAAGCACTAGTCGCGTTACGATCGCCGCTTGTATCTCAGGCTGCTCCGCGAGAACCGCGACTTCCGGCTGCTCTACATCGGGACGCTGATCTCGCTCGGCGGCGACTGGTTTCTCACCGTCGCGCTGCTCGATCTCGTCCTGACGCTCACCGGCTCGGCGACGCTCGCGTCGCTGATGCTGTTGTGTCAGACGCTGCCGATCTTTTTCTTCACCCCGATCGCGGGACACATCGTCGACAAGGTCGACCGGCGCAAGCTGATGATCCTCGTCGACGTGCTCCGCACCGTCGCCTGCCTGCTACCGCTCCTCGCGCGCACGCCGGCGACGCTCCCGTTTGCGTACCTCGGCGTGGTCCTGATCTCGATCGGCTCGGCCTACTTCGAGCCCGCGTCGCAGGCCGCGCTGCCGAACATCGTCGCCACGGAGGACCTCGGTCCCGCGAACGTCCTGATGGGATCGACGTGGGGCACGATGCTCGCGGTCGGCGCCGCGATCGGCGGACTCGTGACGATGAAGCTCGGCCGCGACCTCTCGTTCGTCATCGATGCGGTGAGCTTCCTCTTTTCCGCGCTCGTCCTCTGGCGGATGCGCGCGCGTTTCTCTGAGGAGCGATCGGCGCACCACGAGCTCCCGCCGCTGGTCGAGTCGATCCGCGAGACGGGGCGCTACGCGAAGACGCACCCGCGCGTACTCGCGCTGCTCGTCGTCAAAGGCGGCTACGGCACCGGCGCCGGTGTCATCGCAATGCTGAGCGTTTTCGGCAAGGAGGTCTTCCATGCCGGCGCGATGGGGATCGGCCTCCTCTTCGCCGCTCGCGGCCTCGGCGCGCTGGTCGGCCCGTTCCTCGTCCGCATCGTCGCAAAGACCGACGAAGCGCAGTACCGCGCGATCACAGCCGCTGTCCTGATGTTCGCCCTCGGCTACGCGGGGCTCGGCCTCGCACCGACACTCGCCTTCGGCCTCGTTGCGATCTTCGTCGCGCACCTCGGCGGCGGCATCGCCTGGCAGGTGTCGAGCTACGGCCTCCAGCGCGAGAGCGACGACTGGATCCGCGGCCGCGTCTTCAGCGCCGACTACGGCATCCTCACCTTCACGATGGCCTTGTCCAGCCTTGTCGCGGGAGTCCTCTCCGATCGCGTCGGACCATCGTTCGCGACCGTCGGCCTCGCCTCGGTCTGCGTTCTCTTCGCGGTGATCTGGGGCGCCGCTACGTGGCGGTTGTGGGGTCGCGTTCCATAGCGTCTTCGATAGCGCGCCGTTGCGAGCCGCGGCTGGCGCCGAGGTACCAGGAGACCAGGCCGGTCGCGAAGTAGATGTAGCCGGCGATGCCGACGTACCTGTCAGGCAACACGAGCCCCAGCACGATGGATGTGATTCCGACCGCAACGTTCCCCGCGAACATCATCACGTGCGTCTGCGTGTCGTGCTGTTCGACGGAGTTCAGTGCCAGTTCGTCCCGCTTCTTCAGCGCGTGCGCGTAGAGCATCGCGTAGATGAAGAAGATGCCGGCGAACCCGAGGCCGTAGATCGTGAAGAGGACGCGTGCCTGGTGCGGATGAACGCCGTTATGACCGCCGACCGACGAAAAGACGAACTTCAGCGGATACACATAGAAGAGGACCACGAACAGCAGAAACGTGTTCATCCAGATCGTGAACTCGTCGTGCAGCCCGTAGCGCCGGAAGTAGGTGTAGTGCGCGTGCCAGATCCAGATCAGTACCGCGAAACAGAGCGCGAATGCCGGGAAGCCGCGCATCGCCGCCATCAACTCGTCGTAGGTCCTCGGCACCTCGAGCGAGACGACGATCAGCGTCAGAGCGAAGCCGAAGACGACGTCGCTGAACGCCTCGAGCCGCGACACTTCGTGCGCTCGATTCCGGAACGGTACGCGCTGGGGCATCGCACAATTTTACGCGGGGCGACGAATTCCTACTGTTCGCAATCGTGTCCCGGCGTGCATGGCTGCGGCGAAGCATCCTCCCGTCCGAAGACCGTGACACGCGTGGTCGGCCGCTTTGAATGCTGCACGTTCGTCCATTCCGCGTCTGCGGGAGTCCACGCGTGGACCTGCAGCAACTCCCCGACCGGCGTGGACGGGAAGCGTGTGATCGCGGCGCGGACTCGCTCGCGGTATTTCGGCGTGTTGTTCCCGAAGGAGCTGGCCAGCAGCGCGTATGGGACGTAGTTCGAGTCGGGATGGTTCGAGACCACGTCGTTGAGGAACGCGTAGTTGTGCCAGACGTTGGCGATTGTCGTGCCGTGCGCGGCGAGCTCCTGCAACCGCGTCCAAACCGCGGCGTCACTGCCGGCCGGCGTGCTCCTCTCGATGGTGACCTCGTTCGTCATGATTGGTCCGAGGAACTCCGGGGGAAGAAGCTTCTCCTGCGGCACACACGAGCCGCACCAGCAGAAATCGAGTCTCAGCGAGAGGGCGTAGGTTCCGGGACCGAGCAACCGGTTGTCGTCGAAGAATGAAGCGCCGATCAATTCGGATTGGATGGGAAGCGTGAGCGTCCGCTGTTCGTGCGGCCGGAGAACGACATACGAGACGCGCTGATTTTGGGCGTCGGAGAGAATCTCGTCATAACGCCCGTTTCGCTTGCCTGCGACACTGAACGATTCGCCGCCGTCGCGTTTCACGAGGAGGGACGGACAGAGGCCGACGCCGACACTCGCATCCGACGGGTTGACGACCGTGACCCACATCTCGAACGGCACGCCGGGTAGAACCTTCGTATCAGGAACGACGAGCGTCGCTTGAATCGGAGAGACGCCGTTGACCCAGCGCTGCGCCTGAGCACCGGTCGAAGTGACGAATGGAAGTGCGAGGAGGATGACGGCTAGATGATTCGTCAGTTGTTTCATATACGCTCCCATTCCCTCACGGCTTCCACGGGTCCGGCGTGTCACGAATCGCAATGTATTCGGACGGCGGGGCCTTCGAACTATCGAAATGCAGGAACGTGGTCAGGTTGCGGTATTGCCACTCAGCCGGACTGATTTGGATCGTTGACGACCACGGCGCCGTCACCGCCGGCACACTGTTGGGATCCGCCATCACGCAATAACTCGGCGCTCCCGACGGAGAACCGCCGCCGGTCTGGTCGTAGGCCGTCTCGTTGCAGTGGTCGCCCAGCCCTGAGAACACCGCCGCGTTGGGGCGCCACTGGTGGATCAGCTCATGGACCTCCGTCTTCTGCATCACGTCCGACGGGGTCGCTTGGTAGAGCCCACTCATGTCTTCCGTAACGCGCTCTTCGACCGTTCCCATCTCGAGGAAGGAGACGTTCTCGTTCGGAACTGTCCCGGGAGCGTTCGTGAGTCCGGCCGCTCCCACCGTGGTGATGTTGCCGGTTTCGCTATCGCCGACAAAGAGGAGTTGCTGGTTCGGTGCGGCGGGATATCCGAGCGACACCAGCGGATCCGGATTGCCAGGCACCACGACTGCGGCCTGCGGCGTCGAAAACCACTTGTCCGCGAAGTGCTGCATCATCGGTCCGCCATCGATCAGCACCCTCGGCAGAGGGGAGCTACCGGTCGTCGGGATCAGCAAATATTCCGTGAACGCCGATGGGAACACCTCGTTCGGCTGGCCGCTTGCGTCGCCGAGCAACAGCGTGTCGGGACAGTCGAAGAAACCGGAAGCTGCGATGACCGCAGCATCATTCAGCGTCAGGTTCTTCGTGTTTGGGTTGACTGCAGGCTCGCGCTGGTAGCTCTCCGTGAGCGCGTGATCGAGCGTGAGCCGGGTATAGGCGTTGTGGCTGGTGAGGACCAGGTTCGGATCGCCGACGGTGTACGAGAGACTGCTGGACGACGAAGTCGTCGGGGCATGAACGGTGAGATGTTCGTTGTCGATGATCGAAAGCACGTAGCGCGTGTCAACCACGCCCGCCGTGCCGGTCGAGATGTTGATCACATCGTCGACCTTCAGTTTGGTGAAAACAGTGTTGATCCCCGTGATCTGCGTCGAGCCGTTGGTGGTGATGCTGCATGGCTTGTTCTTGCTGCACGGTCCCGGCGTTGGGGCCGACGCGGTGAAGTCCACCGGATTCGACGCGATCTGATAACTGCCTGTGTAGAACCCACTCTTTGCCTGGCCAAACGCGGGCGCGTGCATCAGCGTGAGCTGATCGCCTTTTGCAAAGTAGTCGTTCGGATTGCCGAACTTGCTCAGGCGGGAACTGATCGGCAAGTTCTGGACGACGACGTGCGACACACCGGCCGGTGCGTCGGTCGCCAGCGGTGCGCCGCGGCGATACATCTGCCGCTTCTCGAGGAAGATCCGTTTCCACGCCGTGATCGTTCCCGACGTGCCGGACTTCTTCGTTCCGTCGTCAAAAGTAGCGGTTGCGACCACCTGATAGTTGTCTCCAGCGTGAGATGCGGCGTCGAGATCGAGCTCGGTCTGGACGTATCCGTTTGCGCCGGACGTCACGGTGTACGTCGAGCAAGGTATGCAGTTGTCCTTGAACGTCGGCATCGGTCCCTTGTTGTCACCCGCCACGCCGGTGCCGTATTTTGACTTGTCTGCGGGGTCGATGATGCTTAGATCGACCTGGACTCCAGAGGCAGGCGCAGCATTGTGGTAGACGCGGAGATTCACCGGAATCACTCGGTCTTTCGCGAGCAGGCTCTGGTAGTGCGGATAGGCGAAGTAGGGCGTCGAAGTGAACGGCGCCATGTACGAGTTCGATAGAATCACGCGGCTATCGTTGGCGGGGGTGTTTGCGTTGATGTCGAATTTGACGTCGTCGACCGCCAGATTGCAGAACGCTGGCGGAAGAGCGGTCACCTCGACGGTTTGCGGCGTGAACGAGACGTGCGACGTCGAGCTGT
>DASXIH010000683.1:0-3616 GCA_036498125.1 Thermoanaerobaculia bacterium | reverse complement strand
ATGAAGCTGGAAGGTGATATCGGCGAGATCAACGTCATCGAGCGACTCGTCGAGCTGGGGCGGGAGAGCTTCACCGGAGCCGTCCGATTCGAAAACGACGGCATCATCAAGATCATCTACTTCAAGAACGGCGACGTCCTGTCGGCGAGCACGAACGACCGCACCGACAGCGTCGACGAGATCCTGCTGCGCGCCAACAAGGTCACGCGCGAGCATGTGAAGCAGGCGCTCTCGCGCCGCAAAGAGAACGAAACGCTCGGCGATGCGCTCCTCGGCCTCGGCTTCATCACGCGCAAGGAGCTCTCGTGGGCCCGCCGCGTCCAGGTGATCGGCGCGATCCGCTCGATCGCAGCCTGGGGCGCGGGGACGTACAACATCGTCGCCGACTATCTGCCGAAACGCGAGGAGGGGACGCTCTTCGCGCTCCCGCAGCTCATCGTGGAGCTGATCGTCACCGACAACGACCGCGCGAAGGTGGAGCGGGCGCTCGACGGCGGAAACGCGGTCTTCGGTCGCGCCGCCGATTTCGACGAGCACTTCGCGCGCCTCAGCCTCAATGAGGATGCGGAGCAGATCGTCACGTTCGTCGACGGCTCGCGGAACGCAGCCGAGGTGTCGGTGGAGTCGGGGAAAGACGCGTTCAATGTCTATAAGTTACTGCTGGCGCTCGCGACGATCGGCGTACTGACTCGGCGAGAGGGTGGGGCGGCAGCAGCGCCGGAAGTGGAGAACTTTGCCGGGATCGGCGTACCTGACGCCGCGGATCAGTGGTCGTTCGACGACGCTCCCCCGGAGCCGGCGATCTCGGCGTGGGATACGGCTGACGACGCGGTGACACCGATGGAGCAAGATGCACCGGAACTTGTGCACCCGGAAGAGCCGCCGCCCACGCTGGAGATGCCGGTTGTCGCGCCGCTCGCTGCGCCGGCTCCCATCGCGAGTCCTGCCCCGCCGCCGATTCCGATGGAGCCGCAGTGGGGCTTCGACGAGGCACAGATCGAGACGGCGCGGCGCGCCGCCGTGCCGCTGTCGAGCAGCACGACCGAACCAAACCCGCCGCCGATGAGAGACGTCGTGAAGAAAGCTTCGAAACCCGACCGCTGGCTCTGGATCATCATGTTCGCCGTCATCCTCGCCGGCGTTGGCATTGCCGCACCGTACGCGTGGAACTGGTGGGAAGCGCGGAACGCGCCGCCGGCGCCGATGGTGGTGAAACGCAAGCCACGCGTGCCGAAGGCGGTCGCCGTTGTGGCGCTGGCGCCGACGGTGCCCGCTACGACGACGGCGACTGAAACGACAACGACAACGATCGCCACGGCCACCGCTCCGCCGCCCGCACCCGTTCCGGCGCCTGTGGTGAAGATCACTCCGAAGCCCGCCGGCAAGATTGCCGGCGCCACACAGAGTCCGAATACGAATACGACGCATATCGAGCGCAATGCGGCGGGGGTGGCGACGATGACGAACAGCGGTACTGCGGCACCGCTCCCGAAAGTGAGCGTGAAGGCGGATGCGATGCGCTCGCACTACGACGAGATGGCGCAGACGTTCGCATCGCAGGCGACCGGCAACTACACCGTCCAGTTCGAGCTCGTTTGCCAGACGTCTTCGGTGACGAAGGCGGTTCAGGCCGGCGGCAGCAACGTCTGGTTCATCCCGATCTCGTACAAGGGGCAGGGTTGCTACCGCGTCTTCTGGGGCCACTACCCGACGAAAGCCGACGCGCAGAAGGGGCTGGAGCAGATCCCGGCAGGGCTGCGCTCGGAGTCGAAGCCCTCCGTCGTCAGCGTCCCGAAGAAGTAGCGCCCCTGTAGCTCGACATGTGGCTCATCGACGGCAGCAACGTCCTCGGCGCGATGCGCGCCGACCGTCACGCCGTCGAGTCGAAGCGTGAGCTGGCGCGCCTCGTCGCCTCCTTCTCGCGCGTAAAGCGCACGAGGGCGACGCTCTTCTTCGACGGCCCCGAACCGGCGAACTTCGCCCGGCACCTCGGGAGCACCACGATCGTTTTCACCGGGAAGCGCAAAGCCGACGACGGGATCGTGGAGCAGGCGCGCGCGGCGCGTGATGCGCACGTGGTCACATCCGATCGCGAACTTGCAGCGCGGGTTGCCGGCAGACGTGTCGAAGTGGTCGATGCGCAGCAGTTC
This sequence comes from Thermoanaerobaculia bacterium, assembly GCA_036498125.1. GTDB lineage: Bacteria > Acidobacteriota > Thermoanaerobaculia > Gp7-AA8 > Gp7-AA8 > DASXHZ01. The sequence continues at coordinate 1,466 of DASXIH010000683.1, read as the reverse complement.
ATCGAGGATCTGCAGAACGCCCAGGCGGAGCCGGGCGCGATGCCGGCCGAGGACTGGATGAGCTACTTTTCCGATCCGAAAAACCGGGAGAAATTTTAATGTCGGCGTGCCGACATTGTTTGCAACTGTTGAATCAGCAGCTATTTAACAGAAGACATTTTCGTGTCGGTGGTTCTGTTACCCTTCCTGTGTGGAGCGGCTCGGGGATCGCCGCATCGAGAGGTGCGGAGGAAAGTCCGAACTCCCACGGGCAGCAGGCTGGCTAACGGCCAGGCGCGGTGACGCGACGGAAAGTGCAACAGAGAAGAGACCGCCGATCGCGCTTGCGCAAGCAGGCGTAGAGGCAAGGGTGAAACGGTGCGGTAAGAGCGCACCGCGGACCGCGTGAGCGGGACGGCATGGCAAACCCCCTGCGGAGCAAGACCAAATAGGGAGGCAGTGGAACCGCCCGTTTCCGTATAAGCCTCCGGGTAGGTTGCTTGACCACCGCGGTAACGCGTGTGGCAGATGAATGATCCCCGCCGTCGCGAGACGGAACAGAATTCGGCTTACGAGCCGCTCCACATTTCCCTCCGCCCGCCCAGGTGCATAGCGGCAGAGTTGCATAGCGACAGAGTTGGCTATGCCGCTATGCTCCTATGCAGCTATGAAGCTCCCGAAAGCCATCAGTCGCAACTCCCACCTCGCCGTCCTCGCGATCTCTTCACCCTCGGAGATGGATCGAATCGAAGACGGAAAACGGAAGCTCGAAGCGCGCGGGTTGCGGATCACGCTGGCGGACAACATCGCGCACCTCGGCTCGCACGGTTATCTCGCCGGGACCGACGACGAACGGCTCGAGATCGCCAACCGCTTCCTGCGCGATCCGCAGTTCGATGGGTTCCTCTTCGCTCGCGGCGGCTACGGAGCGATGCGGATCCTCGATCGGATCGACTACGACGCCATCGCAGCCAATCCGCGGCCGATCATCGGCTTCTCGGACCTGACAGCGCTCCATCAGGCGATGGCGGTCCGCGCCGGCGTCGGCTCGTTTCACGGACCGATGGTGAACCTCGACTTCCACGACGGGCTCTCGACCGCGAACGAGGAGTGGTTCTGGAGCGTACTCGGCGGCGAAGCGCCGCTCACGCATCGTTTCGGAGAACCTCAAGTAGTTCTTGAGGGTGTGGCTGAGGGGCCGCTGTTCGGCGGATGCCTGTCATTGACCGAGGCGCTCGTTGCGACGCCGTACGACTTCTGGATCGACGACGGAATCTGGTTCTGGGAAGAGGTCGAGGAACGTCCCTATCGCATCGACCGAATGTTGACCACCCTCAGGCTGTCCGGTAGACTCGAACGCATCCGTGGTGTGGTCATCGGGAAGCTGAAAAACTGCGGCAGCGAAGCCGAGCTCGAGCTCCTGCTGCGCGAGTTCTTCGCCCCTCTCTCGATTCCTGTTGTGCGCGACATGCCCTTCGGTCATTATG
>DASXIH010000682.1:0-8330 GCA_036498125.1 Thermoanaerobaculia bacterium | reverse complement strand
GCTCACGCGTTCGCCGGACGCCGTGAGGACACCGTTCGCGCCGGTGAACAGGCGCGCGCCGGCGACGACGTGATTGTAGTCGTGACGAACGGTGTAGTAGTCGTAGCGGTAGTACGGCGGCTGCAGCGGTACCTCCCGCCTTGCCTGCTCCAACTGAGCGGTGGTCTCGGCGTCGAGGAAGAACGGCGTCATCCGCCGGATCCGGATGATCAGCACGTACTTGCCGGGCGCCGTTCCCTTCGCCAGACGGAAATCGGTCGAAACGATGAACGGGAGCCGCTGAATCCTCCCTTTCCCCGCCCGCAACTCGCCCTCGTCATAAGTCCGGTTCGGACGAAGCCCCGACTCGGCAACGACGATGCGATCGGTCGCACGCGATCCCCCTTCGACCGCGATCGACTCGATGAGAAATGAGGGAACCGCGTCGGCGAATAACCGGCTCGCCGGAATCGCGAGCAGCAGCACGAGCAACAAACGGCATGTGCGGGTCATGAAGGCATTCGATAGCAAGACGGGCCACATCAATCTACTGAGAGGAGCCGCACGAGATGCGTATGACTTTTCATACGCGGCGTAGGTTCGCTCATACCGTACCGTGACTCAGCGAATCGAGCGATCGCCGTCTGTCGATGCTCCAAAGTGCTGGCGGCGCAAGGACATCGGATCGAACCGTCTGTCTCGCGAAGAATTGGTCGGCCGGTTGCGATGGAGCATCAGCGAAAGGAAGGGCACCTATGATCCAGTCTCTTCGACGTCTTCTCCCTCTCCTCGGCATCGCGACGCTGTCGTTGCTCCTCGCCCACGGCGCGTCGGCCCAATGCAACATCCAGTTGTCCGATCAGGGGGTGCTGCACCTCAAGTCCGGCGAGTCTCACACCGTGACGTGGAACGCCGTTCCCGGCGCGACGTCGTACTACACCGAGGATCTCATTCAGAGCCTCGGCGACCCGGCATCGCCCGACTTCGCGTTCGGAGGGCCGTACAGCGAGTCGCACAACGGTGAATCGCAAAACCTGTCGTCCTACCCGCTCAGGCATCAGGTGCTCTACAAGACGACGTTCCGGTTTTCCGTGACGGCGCTCAACCGGAGCAATCCCTCATGGCAGCCGTGCCGCTCGGAGGTCACCTACGTCGTCGCCGCCGACGACAACCTCGCGTCGATCGCATCGCGCCGCATCGTTCCGCTTGCCGGAAAAGCGAATGCCATGAACGGCGGGAGCTACTCGACAGCGCTCATCGTCCTCGGGACGGGGCTTGGCTGCACGCATCAGAGTCCCTGCACCCCGCAACCGGATGAAAAGCTCTACCAGGGCCGCATCTACTTCCGGCCGCTGGGGCAGACGGCAAGCGACTCCGATCCATCGATCGCATACGCGCTCAATGGCGATGAAACCGCCGTCTACGACGACATCATGGGTCAGCTCGGCGCGTCGGGTCTCGGCACGATCGAAGTGATTCCGAAGGCCGGCTATCCGACGCCGGCAGTCGACGCATTCATCGACAGCCGCCTGCCGAACGGCCAGCACAGCAACGTCCGGATCACGGCGGCGTGGGGACGCGACTATCTCAACGTCGGCGGCTCACCCAGCGTCGGCATTCGCAATCCGGACGACACGCGGCTGGCGGTCGGCGTCCGAACGTATTCGATCTTCGGACACCTGCACGTCAATCACCTCACATCCTCCGGCGTGCTGATCGAAAGTGCCGACGTCAACGTGGCCGGCTCCGCGACCACGCTCGTTCCTCTCTCATCCCTTTTCGCGTCGATCAACACCGGCGACCGTTTCGACATCGGGTTTCAGGGAGTCGACTTCGACCCGGTGAATGGCATCGTCAGCCTGGGAGGCACGTCGCTCGTCTTCCTCACCGAAACCTCCAACAATCTGAACGTTCCGAACCTGCTGTATCCGGACCCAGTCGACGTGAACCACTTCACCCAGGGCTTCGACTACTACGTGGTTCGATAGCAAGGGGGGTTGTGGGGCTGTGAAGGGGCCGGCTCTCAGCCGGCCCCACGGTGCGGCTGAGAGCCGCACCCTACATGGACACGCCACGCGGATAGAATTCGCTCATGGATCCGCGAGACATCCGTCGCTGGGCCGAGAATCATCGTGCGGCTGCCGCACGAGAGCTCGCCGAGCCTCGCCGAATGACCGCGGCAGAGGCATTCGATGCGGCGCTCTCGCTCCTCATGTGGGACGAGCAATGCAACGGTTCGCCGTTCAACCGCTCCGATCCTGTAACCGCACGAGAGGACGCGAAGATGTGGGACGACTGGTCGAAGCTTCGCGCACGCTGGAATCGTGGCCGCTGAACGCCTGCTCACCGAGACTCTTCGAAACGTCGCTGCCGCACTCGACGAAATCGCAGCGCCTTCGATGATCATCGGCGGAGTCGCCGTGATTGCCGCCGGCGTGCCTCGTGAGACGATCGATGTGGACGCGACGATCTCGGGCCGGGACACCTCGATCGACTCTGTTCTCGAAGTCTTTGCGCGTCACTCGATCGTCCCGCGCATCGAAGATGCCGCAGCATTCGCGCGCGAACGCCAGGTACTGCTCCTACAGGATTCCCGGAGCGGGATCACCATCGAGGTCTCGTTTGCATGGCTTCCCTTCGAAGAACAGGCGCTCGCGCGCTCACGCCGAATCGACCTCGGCGGCGTCGGTGTCGCCGTCGCGATTCCTGAAGACTTGGTCGTCTACAAAGCCGCGGCCTGGCGCGATCGCGATCGCTCCGACATTGAACGCCTCCTCGCACTGCACGGAAAGGCGATGGACATTCAACGCGTGCGCGGCCTCGTGAGCGAGATTGCGACTGCACTCGACGATCCGGATCGAATCGCTGCATTTGACGCCATCCTCCTCCGCACTGGAAACTACACGCCCTGATGCCTCACTACGCTGCGTTCCTCCGCGCCATCAACGTCGGCGGCACGTCCGTCATCAAGATGGACGATCTGCGGCGGCAGTTCGAGAAGCTCGGGTTCACGAACGTGAAGACGGTGCTGGCGAGCGGGAACGTGCTCTTCGACGCGAAAGGCTCCGCGGCGGCCGCGACGAAGGCGATCGCGTCGCTCGGATACACCGTTTGCGTGCGCACGGCGGCCGACGTGCGGCGGATCGCGGAGAACGACCCGTTCGGCGGGAAAGATCCCGACCAGTTGTACATCGCGCTCCTGGAGAAGAAACCGGCGGCCGACGCGGTCCAGCGGCTGATCGCATCCGGACCGGATCAGTTCCAGGTCGACGGCATGGAAGCCTACTGGCTGCGGCCGAGGGACGCGGAGCGGCTGCCCTCGGGGAACGTCTTCGAGAAGATCCTCGGCGTGAAGTCGACGATGCGCGGACTGAAAACGATTCGTCGCATCGCGGCCATCTTCGGAGATAATCGCGTTTAGGTGCGTCGTTTCCCGGTCCTCTTTTTCATTGCGAACCTGGCGCTGTTATCCCTGCTGCGTCTGGTGTTCCTCCTCGCGTTCCGGCGAACCGCCGGGGCGCTCGACCCCCACGACGTCCTCCTCGCTTTCTACCTCGGTCTGAAGTTCGACGCCCGGCTGATGGCGATCCTGACCCTGCCGCTGCTGGCGCTCCGGCGCGCGTCGGGCCTCTACGCCGCCATCGTCGAGACGCTGCTCCTCCTCGTCTACGCCGTCGACTTCGGGAGCTACGCCTACATCCACATGCGGGTGAACGCGGGGCTGCTCGAGTTCCTCCAGAACCCGCTCATCTCGCTGCACATGGTGTGGGAGTCGTACCACGTCGTCCTCTTCGCGGTGACGATCCTGATCGTGCTCGCCCTCATCGTCCTCGCCGTACGAAAAACCGCGAAGGCGCCGCGGCCGGCTGCCACCGGCTTCTCGTGGATCTTCGCGCTCATCCTGATCGCCTGCATCTACGGCAAGCTTTCGAAGTATCCACTGCGCTGGAGCGACGCCTACTTCAGCCGCAACAAGTTCATCGGCGATCTCGCCATGAACCCGCCGCAGTACTTCTTCGAGACGACCCGCGAGAAGCCGGCCGCGTACGACGTCGCGCGCCTCCGCCAGCTCTACCCGCTGCTCGTCAACTACCTCGGCATCGATCATCCCGACGCGCAGAAGCTGAACTTCCGCCGGATGCCGGCGGTTCATCCGGAAGTCACCGGCCGCCCGAACGTCGTCATGATCCAGCTCGAGTCGTTCGCGGCGTTCAAGTGCGGCGTGTTCGGCAACTCGATGAACGGCTCGCCGAACATCGACAACCTCGCGAACAACGGCTACCTCTTCACGCGCCACTTCTCGTCGTCGGAGAAGACGGCGCGCGCGCTCTTCTCCGTCATGTTCGGCATCCCCGACGTCAGCCCGTGGCAAGCGTCCGCGCACAACCCGCTCACAGTCGATCAGGCGTCGATCGCGAACGCCTTCACCGGCTATGACCGGTTCTACTTCCTCGGCGGCAGCGCGAACTGGTCGAACATCCGCGGCATGCTCGCGCACAATCTCGACGGCCTCCACATCTACGAAGAGGGCTCGTACAAAGCGCCCGCGGTCGATGTCTGGGGGATCACCGACGAAGAGCTCTTCCTCGCGGCGAACGACGTCCTGAAGAAAGAGCAGAAGCCGTTCTTCGCGCTCATTCACACGTCGGGGAACCACCGGCCGTACACCGTTCCGAAGCAGACGCACGGCTTCAAGGAGTGGACGGTCAACGTCGAGGCGCTCCGCGCGAACGAGTTCGAGTCGAACGAGGAGTACAACTCCTTCCGCTATCTCGACCACGCCGTCGGCCTCTTCTTCCAGCAGGCGAGCAAGGAGCCGTACTTCAAGAACACGGTGTTCGTGCTCTACGGCGATCACGGGACGCGCACCGGTGCGCCGGGGAGCGAGCTGGCGATGGGCGACCTGGCGCAGGTCGTCTACCACGTGCCGCTGATCATCTACGCGCCCGGCTTCATCAAGACCCCGCGGCGGATCGACACCCCGTCGTCGCACGTCGACATCCTGCCGACCGTCGCGAGTTTCTGCGGCATGCCGTACACGAACCAGACGCTCGGAATCGACGTGCTCGATCCGGCGAACGCGCAGAAGTCGATCGCGTTCATCTTCACCACGTTCCACGATCCTCCCGACCTCGAGATGATCGGGCAGCAAGGCGCCACGACGATCATCCGGAGCAAGGACACCAGTCCCAGCCTCCCCCGCGCGCTCTACGAGGCGTCGCGGTGGCTGCTGTACCACAACCACGGATGACGAAGACGTGGCTCCTCCGCGCGCTGCTCGTGCTCGCGGCGCTGCCGGCGATCGTCCTCCAGAAGCCGCATCCGCGATTTGCGCAGACAGGAATGTCTGCGCTCCACAATGGAGAGCAGACATTCTTGTCTGCTTCGTCTTCTGCTACGTTCCGCGCCGAGTTCCTTCCCCCCATCCCCGGCGACTTCGTCCACGGCGCCACGATGCTCGAGCTCCCGAACCGCACCCTCGCCGCGGCGTGGTACGGCGGCACCGACGAGATCATGCCGGACGTGAAGATCTATCTCTCCATCTACGACCAGCGTGCGAACACCTGGTCGGTCCCCGCCGCGATCGAGAGCGCGCAACACGCGAAGAAGTCGCTCGGACTGGTGAAGAGCATCGGCAACCCGGTGCTCTACCACGACCGGAACGACTACAAGCTGTTCTTCGTCGGCGTCGTTGCCGGCGGCTGGTCGGGTGGCACGATCTGCATGAAGTCGTCGCCCGACCTAGTCCACTGGAGCGCCCCGGTACACGTCGTCAGCTCGCCGCTCTTCGACCTCGGCATGCTCGTCCGCGCCGCTCCGGTGCCGTTCGACGACGGCACGATCGCGCTGCCGGTCTATCACCAGCTCAACGCCAAGTGGTCGGCGATCGCGCGCGTCGACAGCGAGGGCCACGTGCTCGACCTCGCGCGCATCGCCGACCTCCGGCCGCTCCTCCAGCCGTGGCTCGTCCAGACGTCGGCGACCGATGCCGTAGCGTTCCTCCGCTTCTCGCATCCGCACCAACCATTCGCCGTGACGATGTCGAAGACCCACGATGCAGGCGCGCATTGGTCGGACGTCGTCCCGACGCCGCTCGTGCATCGCGACTCGCAGGTGTCGGGCGTCCTGCTCAGCGACAACTCGATGCTCGTCTTCTACAACGGCAGCGCCTGGGACCGCCGCGACCTCTCCGTCGCGCGCACGACCGACGGCGGCAAGCACTGGTCGTGGCCGTATCACATCGAGCACGACACCACCGGCAACGACATCGTGCGACGCGAGTACTCATATCCGTACGTCTACCGGACGCGCGACGGCAACATCCACGTGCTCTACACGTGGCAACGGACCCGGATCCGCCACCTGACGTTCAACGAGGCGTGGGTCCGCGCCAATCCGACGCTGGCGGTGATGCGATGACCGTCTCGGCCTGGTCGATTCTCGCGTTCCCGAGCGTGACGACAGTGGCGCTTGTCGTTCTTTACGTGGGACGGGCTTTAGCCCGTCCGGTCGGGCTGAAGCCCGACCTACGTTCTATCCTCTTTCCCTTCGTCGCCGTCACCGGCATTGCGCTCTACACGACGACGATCGGCGTCCAGTCGTACAACATGTACCGCCTCGGCTTCTCGCCGTACGCGTCGCTGGTGCTCGCGGTCGCCGCGGCGCTCGCAGCCGCGCGCGCCCCGAAGCTCGCGATCATCGCGCTCGCCGTCATCGTCGCGTACGACCTCCACCTCTATCGCTCCCGCAATCTCTTCGACTACGCGATCGATCCGATCCTCGTCGTCGTCGCCACCGTCTGGTGCGTGCGGCGTTTATGGCGCGCTATCATGGGTCGATGGCAACGCCGGTCACCGTCCGCTCCCGTGGTGGGTTCCGCAGCGAAGTCGAAGCCGGCCCGCACCGCTTCGTGATCGACGAGCCGGTCGATGCCGGCGGCACCGCGCAGGGTCCGACGCCCTACGACCTCCTCGCCGCCGCCCTCGGCGGCTGCACGTCGATGACGCTGCACTACTACGCGCAACGCGAGAAGCTGCCGCTCGAAGGCGTCGACGTCACCGTCTCGCACGACCGCCAGTACGCGAAAGACTGCGCCGACTGCGTCGCGCACGCCGGCTTCATCCATCGCTTCAAAGTCGAGATCCGCCTCCACGGTGACCTCACGCCCGAGCAGCGCGAACATCTCCTCGCCATCGCCAACCGCTGCCCCGTCAAGAAGACCCTCTCGTCCGAGATCAAGATCGACGACGTGCTCGTCGACTGATCACTGGCTGGCTGGGCGATAGAAGGCGTGAGAGAACGTCTCCGTCAAAGAGATCAGGGGCGATCCGCGAGCGTTCTTCACCTGACCAACGCGGCTTATCGAGTCTCCCGAATGACGTAATCTCCGCCAGGCGACGTCGCTCTGAGGAGTGCGTCGAGTTTCTCGACCGTCGGTACAACCTCGCCACGTTCGTAACGAGCGTATGAATTTCGAGAGTTTGAGCCGAGTCGCGTCGCCATATCTCGCAGCGACGCACCACTTGCCTCTCGGCGCCGGCGCAAGAGGAGCGCGACCATCGCAGCCGCATCTGACCCTTCCAGTTCAAACTCGGCCCGTCCCTTTGGGTGTACCGTCGCGCAGAGCTGTTGGCGATTGATCGCCGTCTCCACCCAGTCCTTGATCATCTCAAAGGCCTCGCGCCGCGTACGACCCTGAGTTTTTGCATCCAGAAGAGGAATCTCGGCCAGCCACCACCGGCCATCGCGAGTGAGTCGACCTTCAAACCTCATCTTCCGTGTGTACACGAAGATGTGTCGCGCTATTCCGGAGCGCAGACATTCTTGTCTGCGCCATCTTCGCGATTACTGGCTCCCCATCGGCGGCGCCTGACACGGCGTCGTGCCGTAGAGCGGATCGACCGTGACCGTCACGTCGGCGCCGTCCACCGACACCGTCGTGTAATGGTAGTAGGCGCCGGACGGCGGCGGAGTCTTGTTGCAGCCCTCGAGCGGAGCGCCGGCGCCGCCGGTCACGATGAACGTCGGCTTCTTCGTCGCCGGGACGCTGCGGTGGAACGGGCCGTTCGCGTCCTTCGGCTCGGGATAGACGTACAGCAGGTGGTCGTGCGAGGCGAAGACGAAGGTCACCTTGTCGTTCGCCTTCGTGTCGAGCGTGTCGCGGAACGCCTTCAGCCGCTGCGCATACGCCGAGTCGCCTTTCGCGGTGATCGCGGCGTGCGAGTTCGAGTGCACCGGGCGGTGCATGAAGAGGAAGATGTGCGTGACCGAGGCGTCGGCCTGCAGTTGCGAGATCGACGTCTGCAACGCCGTGAGCTGCGCCTGGCTCACCATGCCGTTGTAGTCGCACG
>DASXIH010000681.1:0-2224 GCA_036498125.1 Thermoanaerobaculia bacterium | reverse complement strand
AGCCGGAGACGAAAGTGAAAGGCATCCACAGCATCGACGTCGTGGTGCCGTCGCATCGGAGCGCGATGGTGATGTCGCGACGCACGTTCATCGACAAGTAGCCGGGAACTTCTCTTGCACAGTTCGTTGTGCATAGGAGGTTGTGCAATGGCGAAGTACGGCAAGAAAGCTTCGGACAAAGTCGAGAAGGCGATGCACGAGCGGAAGCACGGCACGCTGAAGAGCGGCAGCTCCGGAAAGAAAGTGAAGAGCCGCAAACAGGCGATCGCAATCGGTCTCTCCGAAGCGCGGCGTGAAGGCGGCAAGGTGCCGTCGAAGAAGAAGTCGTCAAAGAAGTCTTCTTCGACGAAGTCGGCGTCAAAGAAGTCGTCTTCGAAGAAGTCGGCGAAAAAATCGTCGTCGAAGAAGTCGTCCTCGAAGAAGCGCTCCTCAAAGAAGTGACCTCACCGTCATCCTGAGAGCTGGCGCAGCGGCGCAGCCGCGAAGCGCAGCGAAGGATCTCCAGATGCGCATGAGGAGATCCTTCGCCGTCTTCGCGGCTCGGTTTACGGCGCCGGCTTTGATGCCGCGGCTGCACGACCGGCAGATCGATAGTTTGTCAGCGCCCAGATAACGGCGATCAGCACGCCGATCGCGACGAAGAAGTTGCGCGAGAGAACGCCGGCCGAGAAGCTCCCCAGCCACGGCAGGATCACCAGCAGCACCGCCACCACGATCTCGACGGACCCGTGGAGCCAGAACGGCAGCGTCTTCATCACGCCGAGGGGGAATCGCGTGATGAACGTCAGGAGGAAGTGCACCAAGGCGAGGGCGTAGCAGATCGTCGCCTGCTTTCCGGTGAAGCCGGCTACCCCCGGCCCGACCGCCAGGATGATCACCATCAGATAGTCGATGACGCCGTGACTGAACGCTCCGAGTACTTTCATGCCTCGAACCCCTCTCCATGCTTGATGATCTCGAACGACGATACGCCGTTCGCCGCGATCGCGCGCCGCAGGTCGTCTGCCGGCTGCGCCTCCCCTTCGTCGCTCAGCCGGAACGTGCCGAAGTGCATCGGCACACTTACGTCCGCGCCGAGCACCTTGTGCGCTTCCACTGCCTCGGCGGGATCGATGTGCGCGGGCCGCATGAACCAGCGCGGCAGGTACGCGCCGATCGGCAGCATCGCGAGCCGGATCGAATGAAACCGTTCGCGGATCCGCGCGAAATGCGATCCCCATCCCGTGTCGCCCGCAAAGTACGCGTTCCCGCTCCGCGTCGCGATCACGAATCCGCCCCAGAGCGCACGATTGCGGTCCGAAAGCGCGCGCGCGCAGAAGTGCTGCGAGGGAACGCAGGTGATCTCGACGTGATCCGCGACGCGCGCTGATTGCCACCAGTCGAGCTCCGACGCTCCGCGGATACCCGCTCGCGACATCAGCAGCGAGTTGCCGAGTGGGGTGATGATCCGCGGCGCGTTCCGCCACTGCAGGCGGTGCAGTGTCGCGATGTCGAGGTGGTCGTAGTGGTTGTGGCTAACCAGCACGACGTCGATCGGCGGGAGATCGCGAAGCCGCAACCCCGGCGCGCGATGCCGTTTCGGCCCGAGGAACGAGACCGGCGAACAGCGCTCCGACCAGATCGGATCGGTGAGCATGTTGAGGTTCTCGACCTGCAGCAGCAGCGTCGCGTGATTCACCCACGTCACCCGCATCCGCCCATCGCCGACGCGCGGAAGCGGCGCCGGCCCCGGCTCGCTCTCGATCCACTCCGGCCAGAACCCGCGCTCCCGCTCCAACTGCCACTTCAGGAACGACCGCTCCGACTGCCACGACGGATCCGCGTTATGGAACCGCTCGCCGTCGAAGTGATCCGTCAGCGGCCCGCGGTATCGCGGCGCCGCGATCACGCTCCGTTCGATCGCCACCCCCGCGCCGACCACCCCCGCCGCAATCGCCAGCTTCTTCGCCACTCGTCGCATACGACGTATTGCACCACAGGTTGGCACCGGTTATCCTTCGCATCCCAGCGTCGGAATTCACCCCGCCGCCCGCTCGTTGACCGCAATCGAATAGGCGCTTAGCTCAGTCGGTAGAGCATCACCTTCACACGGTGGGGGTCAGCGGTTCGAGTCCGCTAGCGCCTACCAACGTAACCTTCTCACGCCGCTCAGGTTAGTCAGACCGGGCGGCGTTCGTGTTTGGTGCTCCCGACGAGCAAGTGTTCGACGGGTGTGGGTTATGTC
>DASXIH010000680.1:0-6942 GCA_036498125.1 Thermoanaerobaculia bacterium | reverse complement strand
CGAACCTCGAACCTCGAACCTCGAACTTCAATCTCCCGTCTCGCCCGAGGCTCCGCGCTAAAAGCGCCTCCGGCACCGCTAGAATCTCCGCCGCAGTCCAGTCGGTCGTTCAACGGAGGAGAAATTGATGGCAAAACGCTGTCTTGGCGTCGTGGTGCTCATCGCGGTGGCGCTGTCGCCGGTCGTATATGCGCAGGAACGGCATCCGCTGACGACCGCGGATCTGGCCAAACAGCGCGGTGTCAACGATCCGCAGGTGTCGCCGGATGGGAAGTGGATCGCGTACACCGTCAGCACCGTCGACGCGGAGAAGGACAAGCGCGACACGGATCTCTGGATGGTGAGCTGGGACGGCGCGGACCGCGTGCGGCTGACGTCGACCGCCGAGACGAGCGAGAGCCGGCCGCGGTGGAGTCCGGACGGGCGGTACCTCGCCTTCCTCTCGAAGCGCGGCAACGAGGACGAGAAGAAGCTCGGCTCGCAGGTGTGGCTGCTCGACCGGCGCGGCGGCGAGGCGGTGAAGCTGACGAGCATCAAAGGCGGCGTGTCGAGCTACGCCTGGTCGCCGGATGGCAAGCGGCTCGTGCTCGTCGTCGACGACTACGACCCGAGCTCGGATCCGGAGAAGAAGGAAGGCTGGAAGCGCAAGACCGCGCCGCCGATCGTCATCGACCGCTATCACTTCAAGCAGGACCGCGAGGGCTACCTCGCCGCGCTGCATTCGCACCTGCAGCTCTTCGACGTCGAGTCGCACAAGAGCGAGGTGCTCACCTCCGGCATTTGGGATGAGAAGAATCCGAGCTGGTCGCCGGACGGACGGTTCATCGCCTTCATCAGCAATCACGAGACCGATCCGGACCGCGCCGACAACACGGACGTCTTCGTCGTCGAGCCGAAAGCCGGCGCGCAGCCGCGGAAGCTCACGACGTTTGCCGGCACCGATGACGGCGTCCCGTCGTGGAGTCCCGACAGTCAGTCGATCGCCTATCTGCAGGGCGACGAGCCGAAGTTCACCGCGTACAACCTGAACAAGCTCGCGGTGATCAGCGCCGCGGGCGGCGCGCCGCGCATCCTGACGAGTGCGCTCGACCGCGCAGTGCAGGAGCCGATCGTCTGGAGCGCCGACGGCAAGCAGCTCTCGTTCATCGTCCAGGACGACCGCATCACCTACATCGGCCGGATGCCGGCTGCGGGCGGCACGGTCGAGAAGCTGACCAACGGCCTGCGCACGGTCTCGTCGCTCTCGCCCCGCAACGGCGGGGCGTTCGCGCTACTGTCGGCGACCGACACGGCGCCGGACGAGGTGCACACGTTCGAGGGCGGCTCGCTGCGGCGCATCACGCATGAGAACGACGAGTGGCTCAGCCACGTCAGACTCGGAACGGTCGAAGACTTCACCTGTACGGCGAAGGACGGCAACGAGGTGCACGGGCTGCTCTTCAAGCCGCCGTCGTACGTCGCGGGGACGAAGTACCCGACACTGCTGAACATCCACGGCGGGCCGAACTCGCAGGACCAGCACGCGTTCAGCTTCGAGCGGCAGTTCCTCGCCGCGAACGGCTACGTGGTGCTGGCGACGAACTACCGCGGCAGCGCGGGACGCGGCACTGCGTACCAGAAGGCGATCTTCGCCGACTGGGGAAACAAGGAGGTGATCGACCTCCTCGCCGCCGTCGACTCCGCCGTCAAGAGCGGCATCGCCGACCCCGACCGCCTCGGCATCGGCGGCTGGAGTTACGGCGGGATCCTCACCGACTACACCACCGCCTCCGATTCACGATTCAAGGCCGCGGTCGCCGGCGCCGGCAGCGCGCTGCAGCTCTCGATGTACGGGAGCGATCAATACGTCGCGCAATACGACCTGGAGCTCGGACCGCCCTGGAAGAACCAGGAGGCGTGGCTCCGCGTCTCGTACCCATTCCTTCACGCCGATCGCATCAAGACCCCCACGCTCTACCTCGGCGGGCAGGCCGACTTCAACGTCCCGATCATCGGCGGCGAACAGATGTATCAGGCGCTGCGCAGCATGGGCGTCGACACGCAGCTCATCATCTATCCCGAGCAGTACCACGGCATCACGATGCCGAGCTACGCGGCGGACCGGCTGGAACGCTACGTGGCGTGGTACGACAAGTATCTGAAGCCGGCGGAGCGCAGCGCGGGACTGGTGCGGTATTTCTCCGGCAGCCATACCGACGTCGCGCAGCCGCTTCACGGGCCGGCGCTCATCCTCGCGGGCGGCGGAACGGACCAGGACGCCGCGTTTCAGAGTGCGATCGACCGCGTGCGCGGCTGCATCGATTGCGACCGGAAGCTCGACGTCGTCGTCCTTCGCGCCTCGGGCGCCGACGGCTACAACGACTATTTCATGGGGCTGAAGGGGGTGAACTCGGTCCACTCGCTGGTGATCACCGATCGCGCCGTCTCGTCGCGGCCCGACGTGGTCAATGCGGTGAAGAACGCCGAGATCGTTTTCTTCGCGGGCGGAGACCAGTGCAATTACATCCGCTGGATCAAAGGGACGCCGGTCGAGTCGGCGGTCAAGTCGGTCTATGCGCGCGGCGGGGCGGTGGGAGGAACGAGCGCCGGTCTGGCGATTCAGGGCGACATCTCCTACGACTCCTGCCCGGACCAGAGCGCGACGTCGGAAGACGTGCTCAAGGATCCGTACAGCATCGACGTCAGCCTCTCGCGCAATTTCTTCGAGTGGCCGCCGCTGCGCCACGTCATCACCGACACGCATTTCAAGAAGCGCGACCGCATGGGACGCCTGCTCGTGTTCCTCGCCCGCGCGATGAAAGACGGGCATGACTCGCGGCTCATCGGCTTCGGCGTGAACGAGGCCGCCTGCGCGATCATGGACGACAAGGGAAAAGCGACGGTGTTCGGAACGGGGCCGGTGGACGTCGTCCTCGCCGACCATCCCGGCGAAGTCGTCGAGCGCGGCCGCCCGCTCACCTACCGCGGATTCAAGATCTGGCATTTCGACGGCGGGCAAACGATCGATCTAGCGCATCTGCCGGCAGGCGGCTACAAGACGATCGACGTCGTTGAAGGAAAGCTCAGCGGCGATCCGTACTGACCTTGAAGGGGCGCAGCTGTGGGGATTGATCTTGTGTAGGGGCCGGCTCTTAGCCGGCCCTCGGTGCGGCTAAGAGCCGCACCCTACACAGATCACGTTCACTTCTCCAACTGCGCCAGGAGGGCGCGGGCGGTGGCGATGTCGTCGGCGTAGCGTTGGGGTGGTGCGGTGTCGATGAAGCGGTGGAGGGCGTCGCGGGCGACGTCGTTCTTGCCCGTCCGGGCGGCGACGATCGCGAGGTTGTACATCGCGTCGTAGAGCTTCGGATCGGCATCGGTCGCTCGCTGCCAGTACGCAATCGCCTCGGCCGGATGGTTGCTCTTCATTTCGATCACGCCCATCAGGTTCAGCGCAACCGGGAGACGATCGTTCAGCGCCAGCGCTTTCGTCAGGCTGGCGCGCGCGCCGGTGACGTCGCCTGCACGCAACGCCACAACGCCGAGGTTCTCGTACGCCTTCGCGTTCCTCGGATCGATCGACAGCACGCGCTCGAATTGCGCGCGCGCTCCGGGCAGATCGCCACCCTCGGCGAGCGCGATTCCGTAGGCGTTGAGGCGGTCCGGATTCCCGAGGATGAACGCCAGCATCTGCGCCGCGACCTTGATGTCCGGATCGCGTTTCAGGATCGCGCGTAGCGTGTCGATCGCTTTCGGCAGCTGGCCGGTCTGATACAGCGCCACCGCTTCGTGCAGCTGGTTGTCGACGTCGATGAGGTTCTTCGGATCGTCGGCGGCGGTGTACGTCTTCTTCTCGACCGTGCCCGAGATGTAGCCGAGGCTCATGAGCTGCGCTTTTTCCGCCGCGTCGACGCTGCGCGTGATGTTCTTGGCAGGAGGCGCGTTGGCGGCGAGCAGGTTGCGGATCGCGAAGAGATCGCGCCGGTCGCTCTGCGCGAGATTTTGCTTTTCGCCCGGATCGGCGGCGAGATCGTAGAGCTCGGGAATGGGAAGGTCAATGTACTTGCGGCCCGCGTGAATCATCCCGACGAGAGGCGCCCAGCCGCGATTCAGCGACGCCGAGAGCGACTCGAAGTAGCTGTCGTTCCCGAGCGGCCCGGAGAGAAGCGAGCGGCCGGGGAGTCCGGCCGGCGAACGCGCGCCGGCTCGTTTCAGGATGGTCGGCACGAGGTCGACGTGACGCACGTACGCGCTCTCTCTTCTCGGGTGTTGATCGATATCGACGATGACGAGCGGCACCTTCAGCGTCGCTTCGTACGCGAACAGCCCGTGCGTCTGCTCGCCGTGATCGCCGAGCGCCTCGCCGTGATCGCCGGTGACGACGACGAACGTATTGGGATGACTCCGCAGCATCGGCTCCAGAAATCGCGACAGTTGCGCATCCACATAAGCGACTTCGCCGAGGTAGGGAGCGTCGCGATACTGCTCGCGGAACGGCGAGGGCGGATCGTACGGAGCGTGCGGATCGTACAGATGGATCCAGAGAAACCGCTTGCGGCCGGCCGCTGACTCGTACCACGAGCGCGCCGCGTTCAACGTCTCCTCGGCCGGCCGTTCCTGCACCACGAAGTCGAGCGGATTCGACGTCTCGCGATACTTGTCGTCGTAGACGTCGAATCCGGCATTGAGTCCGAACCGCGAGTCGAGCGGAAAGGCGCTCACGAAGGCGGCCGTGGCGTAGCCGGCGTCGTGCAGCATGCGGCCGAGGGTCGGGTGGCTGGGATCGAGCGTGAAGCCTGCGTTGTCGCGGATTCCGTGCTGATAGGGATAGAGGCCGGTGAGGATGTTCGTGTGCGACGGCAGCGTAACGACGTTGTGCGCGTGAGCGTTCGTGAACACGATCCCGCGGGCAGCGAGGTTATCGAGATACGGAGTGCGCACGCGGCGATTGCCGGCGAAGCCGAGGGCGTCGGCGCGAAGGGTGTCGATCGTGATGAGGATGACGTCGGGCGGTTCGTGATGGCGGATCACCACGACAGACACTGCGAGCGCGATGACGACTGCGACCGCGGCGGCAACGATCCAGCGCTTCGCCATGCGTCAGCGGAACCTTCGGAATCGCGGATCGTCCGGAAACTTCTGGAGGCCGCGCGCTGCCCAGTAGCGCGCGCCGTTGGTGTCGCCGAGAGTCGTCATGACTCTCGTGATCGCGGCGAAGTTGTCGGCGGTCGGGGCGATGCCGATGAGTTGGACGACGAGATGCGTCGCTTCCTCTCCCCTCCCCTCGCTCACCAGAAGCAGGATGAGGCTCTGGTAGGCGCGCGCATCGCCGGGAGAGAGGGCGATCTCCTGCCGCAGCGCCTGCTCGGCCTCCTCGGTGCGGCCGAGGCGCGCCAGCAGATCGCCGCGCAGGAATGAGAGGCCGGCGAGCGGCGGCTTCTTCTCGCTCACGACGATGCGCTGGGCCTCATCGGCGGCAGCGAGCGCTTCGTCGAAACGATTCGCCTGTTTGAGCACGCGCGCGAGCGTCACGTACGCGGAGCCGCGGTCGCCGCCGGTGATCCCGAGGCGCGCCTCTTTCTCCGCGTTCACGAGATCGCCGCGCGCCAGCGACACACGCGCGAGCACCTCGTGCGCGCGCGGCGCGTCGAGCGGCACCGCCAGTTCCGCATGCTGCTGCGCCTCATCGAGGTGGCCGGCGTCGAGCGCGTAGTTGGCGACGGTCAGCGCCAGGACGGAGGAGCCGGGATTCGTCTTCAGACCCTCCTTCGCGGCGGCAATTGCCTCGTCTTCACGGCCGAGTCGCCAGTAGGTTTTCGCCGTCACGTCCCAGACGTCCGTCATGCGCGGATTGTCGCGAAGGATGTTCCGGAACGCGGTCAACGCGGCCGCGTTGTTTCCCGCACGGAACTGCGAGAACGCGGCGCGCAGGTCGCGGAAGGTCTGCGTCTTGTCTTTCGGATCGGGCAGCACTTCGCCGGGAGACGTGGCGCCGGCACTCCCGATGTACCCGAGGGCAGCGAGCTTCGCCGCCTCCTCTGGCGGAACGGGCGGGGCCGCAGCGGCGCCTTTGAGCATCGGAGCGATCTCCTGCTTCATGGCGAAGTACGTGCGGCGATCGGAATCGGCGAGGTTCGCCGTTTCACGCGGATCGGTTCGGATGTCGTACAACTCGGGCCGAGGCGCCTCGATGTAGTGCTTCGTGCCGTCGGTGAGCGAGTGGAGGTCGCTCCAGCCGAAGTGAAACCGCGGGTAGAAGGTCTCGCTGTAGACGTCCCGCGCTGACACTTTCCCGCCGAACAGCGGGCGGCTCGTGATTCCCGGCGGGAGCGCGATGTGAAGCGCGTCGAGAATCGCCGGCATCACATCACGCAGGCCGATCGTCTCTTCGCGCCGCGTTGCACTGGTCGAGCCGGGCAGTTTCACGATTAACGGAACCTGAATCGCTTCGCGGTAGAGAAAGATGCCGTGTTCATCCTCCCCATGATCGCCGAGCCCTTCTCCGTGATCGGAGAGGAAGACGATGAGCGCGCGGTCATAGATGCCGGCGCGGCGGAGCGAGTCGAGAAAGCGGCCGACGATCGCGTCGGCCGTGGCGATCTCGGCGTCGTACGGCTTGAAGCGGGAGCGGAACGGCTCGGGCGCGTCGTACGGAGAGTGCGGCTCGTAAAGGTGCAGGAGAAAGAAGAACGGCTGCGACTGATGCGCGCCGATCCACTGCTCCGCAACGGCCTCGGTCTCCGCGCCGCTGCGTTGAATCCCGCCGAGGGCCTGGTCCGCATGTTCGACGATGTGGTCGTCGAAAAACTGGAAGCCGCGGGAGATCCCCGTCTCTCCGCGGAGCACGTACGCCGACACCGCCGCGCCCGTCGCGTAGCCGTTCCGGCCGAGGACCTCGGCCAGCGTCGGCTTCGACGGATCGAGCTTGAACCCCATGTTGTCGCGGACACCGGTATCGGCAGG
>DASXIH010000679.1:0-1624 GCA_036498125.1 Thermoanaerobaculia bacterium | reverse complement strand
CCTGGAAGATCTCCTTCTGCTTCGCGATGGCCGACGCCTCGATCTCCTCCTTGCGGACGACGATCGGACGCATGGCCGCGATCTGCATCGAGACGTTCTCGATGAACGCCTTGAAGTCGGGGCTCGACTTCGCGGCGTCGTTCGGCGCCTCCGCGGCCACGAGGACGGCGAGCTTGCCGCCCATGTGGACGTACGCGTGCACGAGGCCCGCGGCCGAGGGAGCCTCGAGCGCGGCCCAGCGGCGGATGACGATGTTCTCGCCCGTCTTGGCGGAGAGCTCCTTCACCAGGTCACCGATCGTCTTCTTGGGCTCGCGGACCCACGCCTGGTGCATCAGCGCAACGTCCTTGTAATACGCTTCCATTTTCCCGTCGACGATCTTCTCGATCATGTTTTCCGGCTTGCCGCTCTGCTTCACCTGCTCGACGAAGATGCGGCGCTCCTGCTCGACCTTCTCGGGCGGAATCGAATCCTTGTCCAGTGCTACCGGGGCCGCCGCGGCGATGTGCTCGGCCAGGTACCGTGCGACCTGCACGAACTCCTCGTTCCGCGCGACGAAGTCCGTCTCGCAGTTGAGCTCCACCAGCACGGCGATCTTGCCGTTGTGGTGGAGGTAATGCCCGACGACGCCCTCCGTCGCCGCGCGGCCGGCGCGCTTCTCCGCCTTGGCCGCCCCGCTCTTGCGGAGGAATTCGATTGCCTTCCCGATGTCACCGCCGCACTCCTCGAGTGCTTTCTTGCAATCCATCATGCCGGCGCCGGTGCGATCGCGCAGCTCTTTCACGTCCTTTGAACTCACCATCGTAGCCATATCAATCCCGCCTTCCTCTCGTGGAAACGCCGCCGGCTCATGCCGGCGGCGTCAGGTAATCTACTCGCGTCCAGAACCTTACTCTGCCTCGTCCGCCGCCTCCCCCGCTTCCCCAGCCTCTCCACCCTCTGCACCGTCACCTTCGCCCGGCGCCTTGAGTCGGGCGGCGATGGCTTCCGGCTTCGCGCGCCGACGTCGCGGGCGGCGACGACGGCGACGTTCGCCGTCTTCTGCCGGCTCGCTACCGCGGTCCGAGCTGTAGGTGGTCTGTCCCTCGCCCTCTTCGACTTCCTCGCGGACTGGCGCCGACTGCCGCGCCTCGACGATCGCGTCACCGATTGCCTTCGTGATCAATTCGACCGAACGAATCGCATCGTCGTTGCCGGCGATCGGCACGCTGATGAGGTCCGGGTCGGCGTTGGTATCCGCGATGGCGACGATCGGGATATTGAGCTTGTTCGCCTCGGCGACGGCGATGCGCTCCTTCTTGGAATCGACGATGAAGAGCAGGCCGGGCAGGCGCGTCATCGTACGAATACCGAACAGGTACTTCTTGAGCTTCTCCGACTCACGAGTGAGCATCAGCTGCTCTTTCTTCGTGTAGTTCTCGAACTCGCCACCGGCCTCGGTGCCCGCCTCGAGGTCCTTCATGCGACGGATCTGCTTCTTCACCGTCGTGAAGTTGGTGAGCAGACCGCCGAGCCAGCGCTCGGTGATGAACATCGATCCGGAGCGCTCTGCCTCGGAGCGGACGATCTGCGTGAGCTGCGGCTTGGTGCAGACGAAGAGCACGTTGTCGCCGCGCATGATGAC
>DASXIH010000678.1:0-7307 GCA_036498125.1 Thermoanaerobaculia bacterium | reverse complement strand
GCGAAGGCGGCAACGTGACGCTGACGGCGTCTTCCGCTTCGAGCTATCTCTGGTCGAACGGCGCGACGACGCAGTCGATCATCGTCAACGCGAGCGGGAACTACTCCGTCACGGTGACCAACGCAAACGGCTGCAGCGCGACCTCGGCCGCGACGAGCGTGACCGTCAATCCGCTTCCGGCGCCGACCATCAGCGCCTCCGGCGCTACGACGTTCTGCGAAGGCGGCAACGTGACGCTGACGGCGTCTTCCGCTTCGAGCTATCTCTGGTCGAACGGCGCGACGACCCAGTCGATCATCGTCAACGCGAGCGGGAACTACTCCGTCACGGTGACCAACGCAAACGGCTGCAGCGCCACGAGCCAGGCGACGACGGTCGACGCGTTCGCGCTCCCGGCTCCGACGATCAGCGCCTCCGGCGCCACGACGTTCTGCGCCGGCGGCAGCGTGACGCTGACCGCATCCTCGGCTTCGACCTATCTCTGGTCCACTGGCGCCACGACGCAGGCGATCACGGTCAACGCGACCGGCAGCTATAGCGTCAGGGTGACCGACACGAATGGCTGCAGCGCAACCTCGGCCGCGACGAGCGTGACCGCGAACGCGCTCCCGGCGCCGACGATCAGCGCCTCCGGCGCCACGACCTTCTGCGCCGGCGGCAGCGTGACGCTGACCGCATCTTCGGCCTCGACCTATCTCTGGTCCACCGGCGCCACGACTCAGGCCATCACGGTCAGCACAGGTGGCAACTACAGCGTCACGGTGACCGACGGGAACGGCTGTAGCGCTACATCGGCGGCAACGCCGGTGACCGTCAATACCAATCCGGCCCCGACGATCTCGGCTCCTGCCGCGATCTGCGCCGGTGCGACCGGCAGCGCGTCGACCGCCGCGATCAGCGGTGCGTCGTATGCCTGGACGATCACAAACGGCACGATCACGAGCGGAGCAGGCACGAACGCCATCACGTTCACGTCGAGCTCCGGCCCGGTCTCCCTCGGTGTCACGGTGACGAGCAGCAGCAGTTGCAGCGGCAGCGCGAACGCGACGGTCGCGGTGAACGCACTCCCGAACGCCACGATCACAGCACCGGCGGCGATCTGCAGCGGCGCGTCTGGCTCCGCCTCGGTCGCGTCGGTTGCGGGCGCCAGCTACGCCTGGACGATCACGAACGGCACGATCACCGGCGGCTCCGGCACGAACGTCATCACGTTCACCTCGGCCTCCGGCCCCGTGTCCCTCGGCGTCACCGTCACCAATTCGAGCAGCTGCAGCGCCAGTGCGAACGCCACGGTTGTCGTGAATGCCCTTCCGGCCCCGGCGATCACGGCGCCTGCCGCGATCTGCGCCGGTGCGACCGGCAGCGCGTCGACCGCCGCGATCAGCGGTGCGTCGTATGCCTGGACGATCACCAACGGCACGATCACGAGCGGTGCAGGCACGAACGCCGTCACGTTCACGTCGAGCTCCGGCCCTGTGTCCCTCGGCGTCACGGTAACCAGCAGCAATTGCAGCGGCAGCGCGAATGCCACGGTGGCGGTGAACGCACTCCCGAATGCCACGATCACCGCAACGGCGACGATCTGCAGCGGCGCAACCGGCTCCGCCTCGGTCGCCGCAACCGCGGGTGCCAGCTACGCGTGGACCATCACGAACGGCACGATCACCGGCGGCTCCGGCACGAACGCCATCACCTTCACGTCGGCCTCCGGCCCCGTCTCGCTCGGCGTCACGGTCACGTCGAACGGCTGCAGCACGACCGGCTCGCAGAGCGTGACCGTCAATGCCCTCCCGAATGCGACGATCACCGCTCCGAGCGCGATCTGCAGTGGCACGACCGGTAATGCCTCGGTCGCCGTAACCACCGGCGGCAGCTATAACTGGTCGATCGCCGGCGGCACCATTACCGGCGGCGCCGGCACGAATGCGATCACCTTCACGTCGACCGGCAGCAATGTGTCGCTGAGCATCACGGTCACGAACTCGAACGCTTGCTCCGCCTCGAGCTCCACGAACGTCGCCGTAAACGCGAACCCGACGACGCCGTCGATCACGGCGGGCGGTCCGACGACGTTCTGCCAGGGTGGCAGCGTCACCCTGACGGCGACGGCGGCATCAGGCTATCTCTGGTCGGATGGTGAAACGACGCAGTCGATCGTCGTGAGCACGAGCGGCACGTACCGCGTGACCATCACGAACGCGAGCGGCTGCACGAGCGTGCAGTCGGCGCCGGTAACCGTCACGGTCAATCCGGCGACGGCGATCACGCAACAGCCGGCGAGCATCTCGATTACTCACAATACGCATACGACCCTCTCCGTAACGGCGGCCGGCACCGGGACGCTGACGTACCAGTGGTACAACCCGCCGACGGCGAACAACAACGACACCTCGAAGAAGGTCGGCACGAACTCACCGAGCTTCACGACGCCGAACCTGGCGAAGGGGACGTTCTACTACTACGTCGTCGTCACCGGTTCGTGCGGCACGGTGCGGAGCGCGATCGCGACGGTCACGTCGAATTGACGATCCGGGGGCCGGCTGAGAGCCGGCCCCTACACGCCGTAGGCCGCTACACCCCGTACGGATTCACGACCACGCGCTCCATGTGGCGCTCCGGCGCGGCCAGGTCGGTGAAGCCGAACTGGCGGTAGAGCCCGTGCGCATCGCGGGTGACGAGCGACCAGCGGCGGAGTCCCTGGAGATCGGGGTGCTCGAAGATGGCGCGCATCAGCAGCTTCGACACGCCGCGTCCGCGGTGTTCCGGCAGGATGAAGACGTCGCCGATGTAGGCGAAGACCGCGTAGTCGGTCACGACGCGGGCGAAACCGACCTGTTGCCGTTCGTCATACGCACCGAAACAGAGCGAATGCTCGATGGCGCGAACGAGAACCGGTTTCGGGATGTTCTTGGTCCAGTACGCATCGCGCGAGAGAAACTCGTGGATCAAATCGATGTCGAGTCTCGCCTTGCCGGTGTCGATGGTGTACATGCTCATAAATTTATCCTTCGCCGCGCAGCGGCGGAGGATCTGGTGCAAGCTCGCGGACGGTCGCCCTTCGTGGGCACCAGATCCTCCGCGGCTGTGCCGCGGAGGATAAAGTGAAATCAATCGTCGATGAGAAACTCCTCGCCCTGGCGCACGAGCGCGCCGTCGAATACCTCCGGATGATCCCGGAGCGCGTCGTGGCACCGCAGATGACGCGCGACGAGCTGCTGAAGGCTCTCTCCGTACCGCTTCGCGACGAGGGCGAAGATCCGGCCAGCGTCATCGACTCGCTTGCCAGCGCCGCGGAGCGCGGCACGATGGGGACGACCAGCCCGCGCTTCTTCGGCTTCGTCATCGGCGGCTCGCTTCCGGTCACTGTCGCCGCCGACTGGCTGACGACCGCGTGGGACCAGAACTCGGGGCTCTATGCCGCGGCGCCGCTCTCCTCGGTCGTGGAGGACGTCGCGCACCAGTGGCTGCTCGACCTCTTCGACCTTCCGCGCGAGTCGAGCATCGGCTTCGTCACCGGATGTCAGATGGCGAACTACACGGCGCTCGCGGCCGCGCGCCACGCCGTGCTGCGCCGCGCCGGCTGGAACGTGGAGGAGGGGGGCCTCTACGACGCGCCGCGCGTGAACCTTGTCGTCTCCGCCGAGGCTCACGTCACGATCCATACGGCAATGAGGTACCTCGGGTTCGGCATGCGCAACCTGCGCGAGGTGCCGACGGACGATCAGGGACGCATGCGCGCCGGCGACCTTCGCGAACTGGTCGCGACGCTCGATGGCCCGACGATCATCTGTGCGCAGGCTGGCAACGTGAACACCGGCGCGATCGATCCGTTGCGCGAGATCGCCGCGATCGCGCACGCGAAAAACGCGTGGGTGCACGTCGACGGTGCCTTCGGTCTCTGGGGACGCGCATCGCGCGATCGCCGGGCGCTGCTCGACGGCGTGGAGCTCTGCGACTCATGGGCAACCGACGCGCACAAGTGGCTCAACGTGCCGTTCGACAACGGGATCGTGATCGTGCGCGACTCCGCCTCGCACCGCGCGTCGATGACCGTCACCGCCGCGTACCTGGAGCAGACATCCGGCGTCGAACGCGATCAGGTCGACTGGAATCCGGAGTTCTCCCGCCGCGGCCGCGGCATCACCGTCTACGCCGCCCTCCGCTCCCTCGGACGCCGCGGCGTCGAAGACCTCGTCGACCGCCTCTGCGCCCGCGCGAAACAGTTCGAGACCATCCTCGGCGCCGACTCCCGCGTCGAGATTCTGAACGACGTCGTCCTCAACCAGGTCCTCGTCCGTTTCAAAGGCAGCGACGAAGCCACCCGCGAAACCGTCGCCCGCGTCCAACGTGACGGCACCCTCTGGCTCGCCGGCACGACATGGCACGGCATGGCCGCCATGCGCATCTCTGTCTCGAACTGGGCGACGAGCGAAGAGGACGTCGAGCGCTCGGCCGCCGCGATCCTGCGGTCGATCCCGTAGGCTTGGCTACCCGCGTACGGCGCACGCCATGAAGACGGCGCGGGCGAGTTCGGAGATCTCGTCGGTCTTGCGGATGACGTTGACGACGTCGTCGAAGGTGCGGTCGGAGCTGGTCATGACGACGACGTTGCCGAGGCGGGGGCCGATCTCTTCGCGGAGGTAGGTGAGGACGCCGAAGCCGCTCTGGCGGGGGAGGTCGGTGTCGATGACGATCGCTGAATACTCGTCATCGTTCTCGAGCTTTTCGATCGCGTCCCAGCCATCCGTGGCGTGCTCGGTGCGGATTTGATTCTGCTCGCCTTCGCGTTCGATGGCGCTGGCGATGAGCGGATTGTCTTCGACGAGAAGGATTTTCATGGCTTGCCCCTCACGCTACAGAGGTGCAAGAAGCGTGGCAACCTCAGCTATCCGAGAACCCGCTTCACGCGCGCCAGCAGCACACTGTTCTTCACGGGCTTCCGGATGAAATCGATGGCGCCGATTTCGAAGGCGCGGACCTCCGGTTCTTCGCCGGGTAGACCCGAGATGAAGATTGCCGGGAGGTCGTAGCCCTTCTCGCGGAGCGCTTCGAGAACTTTGTGACCGTCGATGAACGGGAGGTCGATGTCGAGCAGGATGAGGTCGATCTTCTCGCGGCCGACCGCCATCAACGCCTCAGCGCCGTCGATTGCGGAGACGACGTTGTATCCGGCCGAACGGAGCACGGCGTTCGTCAGCTCGCGATTCAGCGCGTTGTCCTCGACGACGAGCACCGTCTTGCGCGTCTCGGCCGCGACGGCGTCGGGCTGCTGCGACGGTGCCCGCTTTGCGCGGAGCTGTGCGATCTGCTGCTGGAGGGCGCGCGTCTCGGCATCGGGCTCGACGCCGAGCTCGCGCTTGAGCGTGCGCGCGCAGGAGTCGTACTGCTGCAGCGCCGCCGCGAGATCGCCGCCCTGCATGTAGAGGCGCATGAGCGTGCGGCACATCGCTTCCTGGATCGGGTCGATGCGCAACGCGCTCTGCGCGGTCGAGATCGCGTCATCGAGTCCGTCGCGCTTCGACTGCAGCTCGATCAGGTACGTGTGCGCGCGGAGCGCGGCGCGGCGCAGCCGATCGCGCTCGCCGAGGACCCACTGGTCGAAGCGCTCTTCCGTGATCGCGAATCCGTCGAGGAAGTCGCCGCGATAGAGCGTGACTGCCTGCGCGAGCGCGTCCTCCGTTCCGGTCGAGAGCAGGACCTCGAACTCCGCGACGTCGGCGACGATGATGGCACCGTCCACGCCGAGGAAGTCCGACTCCTCGATGAGGAGCTTCTGATCGGGAGAGATCGTCGAGAGCTCCTTGCGGAGCGTCGAGAGCAGCTGCCGCAGACTCTGCCGCGCCTGCTCGGGCCCGGTGCTGCTCCAGAGCAGGCTCGCCATCTTGTCGCGCGACACGCGCTGCGCCGGCTTGACGGCGAGGTACGCGAGGAGCGCCTGCGATTTTTTCGCGGAGAGTGTGACGAGCGCGCCCGCCTGGTCATGGATCTGATAATCGCCTAGCAGTTGAAGGCGGAGCTGTGTCATACGAGAGAGGCCGAATTATTACAGCTTTGTGCGATCCTTCGCACAATGAGTGAGATGGCGCCGATTCCGGTCGACGAAAGGCTCCGCGCGACGATCGTGTCGCAGGACTGGCAGGCGCTGCGCGACACGCTCGTGGAGCTCCACCCGTCCGACGTCGCCGATCTCGTCAAAGCGCTGCCGGCCGAGGAGGAGGCGTTCGTCTTTCGCCTCCTGCCGAAAGACGAAGCGGGCGAGGTCTTTTCGTACCTGCCGCCGGACCACCAGGAAGACCTGATCGCGTCGCTGACAAACGAGCAGGTACGGACGGTCCTCGGGTCGATGAGTCCCGACGACCGCACGCGGCTTCTGGAGGAGATGCCGGCGATCGTGACGCGGCGCCTCATCGCGGCGCTGACGCCCGAGGACCTGAAGAACACGCGGTGGCTCCTCGGCTATCCGGAGGATTCGGCCGGCCGTTACATGACGCCGAACTACGTGACGATTCGTCACGACATGTCGGCGTCCGACGCGCTCACGCACATCCGGCGGACCGGCCAGCAGGCGGAGACGGTCAACGTCGTGTACATCCTCGACGACCGCGGCGTGCTGGTCGAGGACATCCGCCTGAGCTCTCTTGTGCTCGCCGATCCGGATACGAAGGTGACGGACATCGACGACCCGCCGCTGGTCTGCGTGCTCGCGACGGACGACCGCGAGGAGGTGCTGAAGCACTTCGAAAAGTACGACCGGGTGGCGTTGCCGGTGACCGATTCGGACGGCCACATGCTCGG
This sequence comes from Thermoanaerobaculia bacterium, assembly GCA_036498125.1. GTDB lineage: Bacteria > Acidobacteriota > Thermoanaerobaculia > Gp7-AA8 > Gp7-AA8 > DASXHZ01. Next base: position 512 of record DASXIH010000678.1, on the reverse strand, counting down.
CATCATCACGGTCGACGACGTGCTCGACGTCGCGGAGCAGGAGGCGACCGAGGACATCCAGAAGATGGGCGCCGTGGAAGTGCTCGACGCGCCTTATCTGAACGTCGGCGTTTTCAAGATGGTGCGCAAGCGGGCCGGCTGGCTCGCGGCGCTGTTCCTCGGCGAGATGCTGACGGCGACGGCGATGAGCTATTTTGAGGGGGAGATCGCGCACGCGGTGGTCCTCGCGCTCTTCGTCCCGCTGATCATCTCGAGCGGCGGCAACAGCGGCTCGCAGGCGGCGTCGCTGATCATCCGGTCGCTGGCGCTGCGCGAGGTGCGGCTGCGCGACTGGCACCGCGTCTTCGGCCGCGAGGTGATCTCGGGAATCATGCTCGGCGCGCTCCTCGGCATGATCGGCTTCCTGCGCGTCGTGATCTGGCAGCACCTTCACATCACGAGCTACGGCCCGCACTATCTGCTCATCGCGTTCACCGTGTGGTTGTCGCTGATCGGCGTGGTGATGTTCGGCA
>DASXIH010000677.1:0-5028 GCA_036498125.1 Thermoanaerobaculia bacterium | reverse complement strand
AACTTGAGGTTGTCCTGAATGAACGCGGCATAGTACGAGCCCGTACGGCGCGCGTTGAAATCGAACTCTCGTCCGCCCCGCGTCAGATCGTACGGCGCCAGGTTCGGGTTGTAGTCCTCGGCGTCGGGATCGTTGTCGGCGGCATCGGTGAGGCCGAACGCGAAGTGCTCGTGGATGGGAAACCGCTTGATCGTGCCGCCGGCCTTCAGCTCGTGGACGCCGCTGGTCCAAGTGAGCGCCGGCGTGATGCCGAAGTTGTTGAGCGAGCGGTCGGACTGCGCCGTCACGGGGGTGTCGTTCTGCGACGGGAGGAGGTGATACGACGAGAAGCGGCCGAACGCGTTCAACTCGAAGACGGTGGTGTTCGTCGGAATCGCCTGCCACCCGAGGTTGATGTTCTGGTCCGCGCTGTGGACCCGCTCGTCCTGTCCGGCCGCCTCCTGCGTGTAGGTGTTCGGTGCGTCGCGGTGCGTGCTGCCGGCCAGGAAGGTGAGACGGAGGGAGTTCTTCTGGTCCGCGCTCGCCTCGTCGAGACGGAGAAAGCCGCGATACGTATTGCCTTTGTTGTGAAGGTTGCCGAAGTTCACCGGGTCGACGAAGCGCTCGGAGGTAGAGCCGTTGATCGATCCGTAGTATCCGAACGTCTGTGAGCCGCCGCCGGCCGCCGCTCCGGCCTCATAAGTCGCGAACCTCGATCCGCCGAAATAGACGTCGGGCTTCGGAGCGCCGGCGCCGAGGCCGGACTTGGTGGTGAGATTGATGACGGCGCCCATTTTCTCGCCGAATTCGGCCGGCACGTTGCCGTAGATGATCTCGATCCCCTGCGCGATCCCCGGATCGATCGAGTTCGAGAACGTGACGCCGGTCTGGTCGGAGATCGTCTGTCCGTCGACGACGTATTCACTCTGGCTGTGCGCTCCCTGAAAGTGAAACCGCCCGTTCTCGTCTTTCGCGAAGCCGGGAGTCGAGGTGACGATCTGCTCCATGGCACGTGACGCGACGGCGGCCGGAGCCTTCGCGATGTACGACTTGTCGATGTCGACGTGGCTCTCGGTGTTGTCCGTCTCGAGCTGCGCGGCCGGCTGTGCCGCCGTGACGCTGATCGATTCCGACAGCCCCGCGACCTTCATCGTGACCGTCGCCTCGACCGGAACCGCCGAGTGGACGTCGACGCTCTGTCGCACCGCCGCAAAGCCCTGCGCCTCGATGCGCAGCTCGTATGGATTGAACGGAACGTTCGTGAAGGAGAAAGCGCCGTCCGTCGTCGTGGCGTTGTCTTGTTTGAAGCCGGTGATGTCGTTGCGGAGCTGAACGACGACGCCCGCGAGCGGCCGTCCGTCCGGGCCGAGAACCTTGCCGTGCACGCTCCCGGCACTCGCGGCAATCGAGCTCGAGGCGCCCACGGTCAATGCCGCCGCCCACAGAAAACGGAGAAGTCTCTTCGAAACGCTCACGTGAATCCTCCCAGGAGGAGCACTAGAGCGCAGACCATCGCGGCGACGCGTCCGTTTTCGAATGAACGGTCGTTATGGGCCGATGGCTTGCTGTTCGGGGCATCGGCTACAACGATCGACCGGTTCGCGCCACCCGAAGCCATGCGTGGACGAGCCGAAGTCGGGTCGGTACGACACGGGGTCCGCCGCGCGCAATGCCAAGCCCGGCACGTGCGGCTCCAAGCCCGGCACGTGCGGCTCCGAGCTCGGTCCGTGCGATCCCACGCTCGGTCCGTGCGATCCCGAGCCCGGCGCGAGCGTCCCGGAGACGCAGCGCCGCGTCCCAGACACGCACCGCCGCGTCTCCGGGATGTGTGGCCGCGTCTCCGGGATGTGCGGCCGCGACACCGGGACGCATGGTCGCGACACGGAGACGCGTGGCCGCGACGCGGGGACGCACGGCCGCGACACCGGGACGCGTGGCCGCGACACCGGGACGCACGGCCGCGACACCGAGACGCACGGTCGCGACACCGGGACGCACGGCCGCGACATCGGGGCGCACGGCCGCGACGCCCAGACGCGTGCCCCGGACATTCGGACGCGTGGCCGCGACGTCGAGACGCGTGGCCGCGACACCCCGCAGCGCTCTCGCGACACCGTGCAGCACGGCTGCGATGACGCGATTTGTCACTCACATTCCGTAACTTCGCCCGCCCGATGGGGGCAGACGCCGCATTTTGATCACCCCATCAACGGATGCGCGAGCTGTCCGAACGGTTGAGGAGTGCCGGGGCGAACGCGGTCGTCGCGCGCGCCGAGAGCGCCGCGGCAAGCGAGTTCGACTCGATCTATGCGTCGTACGCTCCGCTCCTGAGGCGGATCGCGACCTTCAAATTCGGCGTGCCGCGATCCGACGCCGATGCCCTTGTGCACGACGTCTTCGCCACGTACCTCGCGAACCCGACGAACGTGCGCGACCTCCATCCGTACCTCATCGGCGCGATCTGCAATGCGTCGCGGCAATACCTCCGCCGAGACGCCAGCGAGAAAGCGCTCTTTTGCGACAGCGAGATCTGCGGCGCTACGCCGGGCGACGAGATGGTCGACGGCGTGATCCGGACGCTGGTCATCAACAGCACGCTCGCGCGAATGGGCGACAGTTGCCGCGACACGCTCCGCCGCTTCTACCTCGCCGGTGAGACCGCCCCGGCGATCGCCGCAAGCCGCAACACTTCGGCGAACTACATCTTCCGGCTGCTGCACTTCTGCCGTAAACGCGCTCGGGCGATTTACGCCGCGATGAACGAGGGGTCGTGATGGCGCACGTCAGCGAAGAGCAGCTCATTCGGTACTCGCTCGACCGCGTGCTCGCTGATGACGCCGAAGCGATCGAGCAGCACCTCGGCGAATGCGCGGAATGCAGGGAGGTGCTGGAGTCGATCCGGCTCTTTGACGATGCGCTCCGCGATCCCGAGTCGTGGGCGCCCGCAGCGCCGGAGTCGCCGGGATTCGAGGACCTGCGACGCCTCGCCGAAAACGTCGCGGCCGAGGACGCCGGGGCGAGGAAGTTGCTGGCGGAGTTCGACGACGCGCCGGCCGCGCGCCTGGCGTGGGCGGACCTGCCGTCGAACCCCGAGTACCACACGGGCGGAGTCGTCCGGGCGCTCTGCAAGCGCGCCAATGGCATGTGCGAGCGCGATCCGCGCTACGCGCTGGTCCTCGCAGACGCCGCCGTCGGCATCGCCGCGGTACTGCCCGATGCTGCTTATCCCGCAGCGGCGCTTCACGAGTGGAGAGGCGAGGCCTGGAAGGAGCAGGCGAACGCGCTGCATCAGTTGGGAAGGTTCGAAGAGGCGTGGGTCGCGCTCGATCACGCAGAAGCGGAGTATCGCGGCCTGAAGCACGAGGGGATCGGGCATGTCGCCGTGACGTACATCCGTGCGGTGCTGCTGTATGAACAGGAGCGATTCGACGGCGCCGCAGAGCTTGCGGAGAGATCCGCGATTTCGGCGCTCCACCTCGGCTCGATGGATCGGTTCATGCGCGCGCAGCACATGCACGGCGTAATTCTCCACGGGAAGGGGGACGTCCGAGGCGCCATCGATCGATTCCGAACGGTGCTTCAGTATGGCAAGACGCATAACAGCAAGATTTGGATTGCTCGGGAATCGCTGGCCCTGGGCAACTGCCATCTGCTGCTCGGCGCTTTACCTGAAGCCCGTGATTATCTGCTCGGCGCGTTACGCCTGTTCAAAGAGCTCGGGCTCGGCGCCTATGTGGCCCGTACCGAATTCGCTCTCGCGCGGCTCCTGTTCGACGAGGGGGCTCAGAACGACGCGATCCTTCGGGGCCGAAAGTCCATCGCTGACCTCACCACATTCGGGATCTTCACCGATGCCGCGATTGCTTCTGTCTACCTGGCCGAAATGCTGAGTGCAGTCGGCCGGACCCGTGAGATCCGCAAGCTGCTCAACGGCGTCGTCCAAACGTTCGTGAAAGCGGGGAAGGTGTCGAGCGCTTTGATGGCGCTCGCATATCTTCGCGATGCCGCGAAGGCGGACCGCGTGACTCACGAGGTGGCGGAGCACGTCCGCCGCTTCATCGGCCGAGCCGAGCACCAGCCGGAACTGTTGTTCGAGCCGCCTCCGGACAGCCCTGTGTAAGGGTTTCGCTCGCTCCGGCACCCCTTACTTCGAGGGCGCCCTCCGAATTCGCCGGCCGGTCCGGCGGGAAGGAGGGTCTATGCGACGTGTATCCAAACGCGTGCTGCGTCTCGGCGCTGCCGTGGTCCTTGTCTCGCTCGTCGGTGCGAACGCGGCATTTGCGACGCCCGTCGATCGGGACGGCGGGTGGCAGGCGCGCTTTCCCCGTCTCACGCGCCTCATCGTCACCACTCTCGATTTGCTCGGCATTCCGCCGGGCTAACCATCGGCCTCACGGGCGCGCGGGAATCGACTCGCGCGCCCGAGTTACAAAATGAGGGTAGCAAGCTCGCCCTCGCCGGCAACACCATTCTCGAACCACGGCGCAGATCCGGAAGGGGAGGCAGACACTTCGAGTTGTCCATTGCTTCCGCCCCTCCGGATATGCTCAGATCCGTAGGCGCAGAGAGAGCTTGCCGATGAACCGTTACCTCTTCCGTATCCTCGTCACGATCCTGCTGGCCGCCTTGTCAGCCCCCGTCCTGCTGGCGGGGACGATCCGAACCGTCGACTTCGAGACTCCCGCGCCGTACCCGAATTTCTGGGAGCACAACTGGGAGGCGTACGAGGGATACGAGGCGACCTTCGAGTACGGGATTCGGAAAGCGCCGGCCAGCGCGGATGGGACGACGTCGACAATGTACTGGGGCGGAGCCGGCGTGTGCGGGAACTGCGACTCTGGTCCGATCCGAATCTTCTTCTCGAAGCCGGTGAAGAACATCCACTTCACCTTGTTCGACTACTTCAGCTCCTATAGCGGTCCGATCCACTGGGATACGCGCGAATTCTTCACCGGGCCGCCCACGACTGGAATGAGCATCACCCCATCGTTAAGTTCGCGCGAGTTCCGGCCGATCACCGTTCCGGCGGAACACGTCCGGTACCTCGAC
>DASXIH010000676.1:0-3572 GCA_036498125.1 Thermoanaerobaculia bacterium | reverse complement strand
CGTCACCGATCGACCCGATTGGGAGATCCTCTTCCGCAGCCTCCGCAATCACGGCCGCAACATTACCGGCGATCCGTTCGTGCACGAGCGCCTCGGCTACAACTACCGCCTCGACGAAATGTCGGCGGCGGTCGGCATCGCGCAGCTCCGGCGGCTCGACGAGCTGCTGGCGAAACGGGCGCGAGTCGCGGCGATGTATCACTCGCGGCTGGCCGGCGTCGAAGGTGTGATGCCGCTGTCGGGCGAGCGGATGAGCTGGTTCGTCTACATCGTCAAACTCGCGGACGGCGTCGATCGTGACCGCCTGATCGCACGTTTGGAGGAGCAGGGAGTGCCGACCCGTCCATACTTTCCGGCAATCCACCTGCAGCCGTTCATGCGGCTTCGCTTCGGCTACAAGCCCGGCGACTTCCCGCACGCCGAGGAAGCGGGGCGGTCGCTGCTGGCGCTTCCGTTCCACGGCAACCTGTCGGAGGACGATGTCGCGTACGTCTGCGACGCGCTCGCGAGCGAGCTGCTCACGACTCGAGAAGCATCTGCGCGAAGTCCTCGATTCGCTTGACGCCGATCACTTCGAGGTCTGCGCGGATCTCCGCGGCGTTCGACTGAGGGACGATGACGCGACGGAACCCGAGTGCCGCCGCCTCGCGGGCGCGAAGGTCGGCCTGCGAGACGCTGCGGATCTCACCGAGCAGCCCCACTTCGCCGAACAGGGCCATGTCGAATGGAAGCGCCTTGTTGCGGTGCGATGAGAAGACGGCGGCGACGATGCCGAGGTCCATTGCCGGCTCGTCGACCTGCAGCCCGCCGGCGAGATTCACGTAGATGTCGCTCATCGCGAAGTTCCCGCCGCTCTTGCGTTCGAGGACGGCGAGCAGGAGCGAGACGCGGTTCGCGTCGATGCCCATTGCCATGCGCCGCGGAGACGGGAAGTGCGTCGCCGAAACGAGTGCCTGCACCTCGATGAGCAGCGGCCGAGTGCCTTCGAGCGCCGCAACGATCGCGGAACCGGGAGCGCTGCTTCGCTGCGACAGGAGCGCGGCAGACGGATTCGGCACCTCCTCGAGACCGTCGTCGTGCATCTCGAAGATCGCGACCTCGTTCACCGGGCCGAAGCGGTTCTTGTAGGCGCGGACGACGCGGTAATTCTGAAACTTGTCGCCCTCGAAGTAGAGGACCGTGTCGACGATGTGCTCGAGCGACTTCGGGCCGGCGATCGTCCCTTCCTTCGTGATGTGGCCGATGAGGAAGATCGGAACGGAGAGGCGCTTGGCGGCCGTCATGAGCGTCCCGGCCGAGTCGCGCACCTGGCCGACGGCGCCCGGAGTCGAGTCATTGACCGACGTGTGCACGGTCTGGATCGAATCGATGATCGCTGCGACCGGGTGCAGCTTCTCGATCTCCGCGATGATCCGCTCGATCGACGTCTCGCCGAAGAGGAGGATGTTGTCGTTCGTCGTGCCGAGGCGGCGGGCGCGGAGCGCGATCTGTCGTGGCGACTCTTCGCCGGAGACGTAGAGAACGCGGCCGGATTCGGCGAGCTGATGTGCCGCCTGGAGCAGAAGGGTCGACTTGCCGATCCCCGGTTCGCCGCCGACGAGCGTCACCGCACCGGCGACGAGCCCGCCGCCGAGGACGCGGTCGAGCGCGGCGATGTTCGTGGAAGTGCGCGGCGTGACGTCGGCGTCGATTTCAGTGATCCGCGCCGGCGAGGCCGCCTGCGTCCCACCGTGCGACGGAGCGGGTGCGTCCTCCTGTGCGAACGAGTTCCACGCATTGCAGTCGGGGCAGCGCCCCAGCCACTTGGGAGACTGACTCCCGCACTCGGAACAGGAAAAGACCGCCGCCTTTTTCGCCACGACGAAATTGTCTATCGGATCGTCACTTCACCGCGAAGATCGCGCTTCATCTCTCTCTTGACGTCATCCGAGGAGCCACCCCGACTGAACAGGTGGTAGAGCTTGGTCAGCGCTGCTTCCGCCGTCATGTCGTATCCGCTGATCACCCCGGCGCGGGCGAGGGCGGAGCCGGTCGCGTATTCGCCGAGGTTCACGGCCCCTTCGAGGCACTGCGTGCAGTCGACGATCACGACGCCGCGCCGCGTTGCCTCCTCCAGCGCGGCGAGGAACTCGCCATCCTGATCGGGACCGTTGCCGACGCCGTACGCTTCGAGCACGAGCCCTTGCAGCGGAGGCCGCAGCACGTTACGCACGAGCTCGGGCGAGATGCCGGGAAAGAGGCGGAGCGCGCTCACTATGGGCGTTCCGAACTCCTCGACCGTCAGCCGCTCTCCGCTCTCCGCTCTCCTCACGAAATTCCAGTTGATCTCGATGTCGATTCCGGCGGTGCCGAGGTGCGGGTAATTCGGCGAGTCGAACGCGGCGAAGCCGTCGGCGCTGACTTTGACGGCGCGGCAGCCGCGCAGCAGCTTCCCGCCGAAGTACAGGCAGACCTCCGGGATCGCGTGCGACGAAGCGATCAGCAGCGAAGTGATCAGGTTCTCCCGCGCGTCGTTGCGCACCTCGCAGAGCGGGATCTGCGAGCCGGTGACGATCACCGGCTTCCCGAGTCCGCGCAGCATGAACGGCAGCGCAGAGGATGTGTACGCCATCGTGTCGGTGCCGTGCAGGACGACGAAGCCGTCGTACTCGTCGTAATGCGACGCGATGTCGTTCGCGATCTTCACCCACTGCGCCGGCGTCATGTTCGAGGAATCGAGCAGCGGGTCGTACTCGTTCACGATTACATCCGGCATTGATGCATGAGCGAGCTCCGGCATTGCCGCCATCTGCTCCTGTAGCGATCCCGGCGTTGGCGTGTACCCGCGGGCGGACCGAGCCATTCCGATCGTGCCGCCGGTGTATGCGACAAAGACGCGTTTACGCATTTCCGCGGTTATACTCCGTCCGTTCCACGCACCGAAAATTCGAGGAGGCCCTCTTGCGTCGATTTGCAATCGTGTTGTGCATGCTGTTGGTCGGTACTTTCTCTCTCTCCGCAGCTCAGAAGTACGTGATCACCGGAAACGGTCAGGGAGCGGGCAGCACCAGCTTCGCCGCCGCCATCCCGGCCGCCGGCGGAACGGTCGTCCGCAACATGGAGCGTATCGGAATCGTGGTCGCCACGTCCGACGAACCGAACTTCGCCGCCACCATGGCGACGGCAGGCGGCGTCAAGAACGTCACGCCTGACATGGAAGTGAAGTGGATCAACAACGAGAAGTCCGCCGAGGGCGCGCTCCAGTTCCAGGCCGACGGCCTGAACAGCGAGCCGTTCTGGGCGTATCAGTGGAACATCCGCCAGATCCACGCCGATCAGGCGGCTGCAAACGGCAATCGCGGAGCGGGCGCAGTCGTCGCCGTTCTCGACGCCGGCTGCAACATGAATCACGCGGACATCGCGCCGAACGTCATCTCGTCGCTGGCCGTGTCGTTCGTGCCGGGTGAGGGAGTGCAGACGACGCACCCGGGCTTCAACCACGGCACGCACGTCTCCGGCATCATCGCCGCCGCGATCAACAACCTCGGAACGCAGGGTGTGGCTCCGAGCGCGAAGATCCTTCCGGTGAAGGT
>DASXIH010000675.1:0-2269 GCA_036498125.1 Thermoanaerobaculia bacterium | reverse complement strand
CGAGTACTTCTTTCCGATCTTCCGCAACCGCGACCTCAACACCTTCGGCGCCCACTGGAACACGATGTACGGCGTCGCATACGCGGGCGCCGGCAGCGTCGGCTTCGACTACCGTTCGATCGCAAAGTCGAACAGCACCGTTGTCGACGCGGGCCTCGGGTTCGAGTCGTCGATGACCGTCCGCGACTACAACGTCATCCTCAGCGTCCTCTACGCGCACACCGTCCACGCTCCGGACGGGATGAAAGGCGGCACCTTCCGCTTCTTCATCCGCACCAGTCGCTAGGGCAAAAAAATGGAGCGCAGACATTGCTGTCTGCGCTCCGTGCCCCGATGAAATGTGTGTAGGAGAGTGACGACTCAGAAACGCTGCAGGTCCGACTGGACCGACTTCACGCCGTCGACATTGCGAACCAGCTCCAGCGCGAAGTCCTTCTGCAGTTCTTGCTGCACCGTCCCGGTCATGCGGACGGCGCCATCTTGCGAGTTGATTTTGATGTTGCATCCGTCGAGTCCGCGCGTGAGCGCGAGCTGGCGTTCGATGCTCCGCTCGATCTTCGCGTCGTCGGTCGCCTGGTCCACCCGGACGAGGTTCGCAACGCGGGCATAGCCGAGCGACTTCGCATACGTAGCGGCCGCTTCAGCCTGCGCCGGGTCGAGCGTACGGCCGCGGAGCACCAGGATTCCGCCGACGTCGATCGCCCGAAGGCCATCGACCACGACGCCGCTGTTGGCGAAGAGAGAGGTAACGTCTTTTGAATCCGGCTGAACGGCCCAGGCCGCCGGAGCGATGAGAACCACCGCGAAGATCGCGGCAATCAGTTGAGTTCGGAGGTTTTCGTTTCTCATTTTATTTGCACCCACGCACTCGTATAGAGCATTGCGCGTGCCAGTACTTGGAATATCCGAGACTCAATGGTTTAGCTCAGCCATCGCGTAATTTTTTCGCTCGCGGACACTGATACGGTGGTGAGCTCACGCCCGTTGGGAGTCTCCGCATTGTGGAGGTGCACTTGCCAGAGGAGGACGAGCGCCAGCCCAACCACGACCGCCATTCCGAAGATTGCTCCGATGCGTCTCGCCATGCAGGCGAACGCAGCAAATAGCCGGCCAGCAGCCGGTAAAATGCGGTGATGCCCGCCGTCCGCCTTCTTCCCACGGAACTGATCAACCAGATCGCGGCGGGCGAGGTCGTCGAACGGCCCGCCTCGGTCGTCAAGGAGCTGGTCGAGAATGCCATCGACGCCGGCGCCCGCACGATCGACGTGATCCTCGAAGCAGGCGGCAAGAAGCTCATCGAAGTCCGCGACGACGGCAGCGGCATGTCCGCCGAGGATGCGGGCCTCGCCATCGAGCGCCACGCGACCTCGAAGATCCGCGGCTTCGACGACCTGACGCGCGTCCGTACCCTCGGCTTCCGCGGCGAGGCGCTTCCGTCGATCGCGAGTGTCTCCCGCTTCACGCTGGCGACCTTCGACGGCGCGGGCGAACACGCGATCGAGATCGCGATCGATCCGCTGACCTCCGAGCGGACCATGCGCCCGGCGGCGCGCGACCGCGGCACGACGATCACGGTTCGCGAGCTGTTCGAGAACGTACCGGCGCGACGCAAGTTCCTCCGTAGCGCCGATGCGGAGTTCCGCGCGATCGTCACCGTCGTCTCGTCGTACGCCCTCTCACTGCCATCGCTCGCGTTCCGGCTGGAACACAGCGGCCGCGTCGTCCTCGACCTCGCGCCGGCGCGCTCCGCGCGCGAGCGCGTCGTCCAGGTCCTGGGCGCCGAGGCAGAGGAGCACCTGGAGGAGTTCGACAAGGAGATCGGCTCCGCGCGCGCCGGCGGCTTCGCCACGCGCGGCCTGCGTTTCGGTTCGCGCCGCAATCAGTTCTTCTTCGTCAACGGACGCCTCGTGAAGGACCGCGTGCTGACGCATGCCGTCTCCCGCGCTACCGACGCCTTCGACGCCGAGGGGCATCCGGCGATCGTCCTCTTCGTCGAGATCGATCCCGAGTTGGTCGATGTGAACGTCCATCCCGCGAAGACGGAAGTGCGCTTCCGCGAGTCGTCGCAAGTACACGTCGCGGTCGAGCACGGCATCCGAGAAGCCCTGGGCGGCGCCGAGGAAGGTGGCGGACTTCTGCAGCCGTCGAGTATGGCGCCGGCAACCCTGCCGGCGATCTCGTATCCGGAAAACTTCGCCGGCAGGATTGCCGGCGCCACGCAGTTCACGCCCCTCTTCCAACAGCGCCCCGTCGTACAGCCTCAGATCGG
>DASXIH010000674.1:0-7986 GCA_036498125.1 Thermoanaerobaculia bacterium | reverse complement strand
GGTCTGCCGCCGATCGCAGGCGATGCGGGACAACTGCAGCAGGCGCTCCTGAACCTCTGCATCAACGCCCGCGACGCGATGCCGGGCGGCGGTCTCCTCTCGATCGAAAGCCGCCGCGACGGCGACCGCGTCATGATCGCGGTCTCCGACACCGGCGTCGGTCTCAATGAGGAGACGCGACGCCGGATCTTCGAGCCGTTCTTCACCACGAAGGACAAGTCGAAGGGCATGGGCCTCGGCCTCGCGATGGTCTATGGCATCGTCCGCGCGCATGGAGGGGAGATCGAAGTCGAGTCGGCTCCGGGCTCCGGAACGACGTTCCGGCTCTCCTTTCCGGCGGCCGCGGCGCAGGCGCAGGTTCCCGAGGCCGGCGTCGCGCAGCAGCGCTCGCATGGCGAGCGCCTGCTCGTCATCGACGACGAGGCCGAGATCGTCGCCGGTCTCGAAGTGCAGCTCACCGAAGCGGGGTACGCCGTGCAGACTGCGCAGAGCGGCCCCGAAGCGCTGCAGATTTTCGGCGAGGGCCACGACCTCGTCGTGATGGACCTCGGGATGCCGGAGATGGGAGCGGTCGAATTGATCGACGGGTTACGGACGCTCCGGCCGGACGTGCGGATCCTCGCGATGACCGGCTACGTCGATCCCGACGTGCACGCGGCCGTACGGAATGCGGGAGTCCGTCAGATTCTGCAGAAGCCGTTCACGGACGGTGAGCTGGTGGACGCGATCGCGGCCGTTCTCGGCCGTTGATCCTTCCTTCCGCTGTATTTTTTCGCGGCCTGCGGCGACTTACCAGCATGACCGGCCTCCTATTCTTGCTCGTGAGTCAACTTCTTCACTTCGCGCAGCTCGTCGAGTGGCCGGATCGGGCGCTTCCAGCCGGCGCACCGATCGTCATCGGCATCGTCGGCGAGGATCCCTTCGGGCACACCATCGATGAGATGACGGCTTGCATGCGCGCGAACGGTCATCCGTTCGCGGTGCGCCGGCTCCAGTGGAACGACGTCCTGACGAATTGCCAGGTCGTCTACATCAGCAACTCGGAGGTCGAGCACGTCGACGCGATCCTCGCGGCAACGCGCGGCTCCAGCGTCCTAACGGTGGCCTGCGTGGATCGCTTCGCGGCCCGCGGAGGCATGATCGAGGTCCTGCCCGTGCAAGGCGGCTTCGATTTCGACGTCAACCCCGGAGCGGCCGCCGAGGCCCACCTCGAGATGAGCTCCAAACTGCTGCAGCTCGCCCGCTCGGTCCGCGGCACGGGGGAGGCGCGGTGAAGGGCTGCGGGTGGCGTGGGCGGCGGCGTTTGAGGCTGCCCATCTAGAAGCGGGAGCGATAACGGTTTTACCGGCGCTCCGGGTCGCCATTTAGGCTGGAGTGATAATCGGTCAACCCTAGCTTGGATGTCGGGCATCTCCCCTCAAAGGTCGGTTTGGCGCGGGCGCACTAGCAGCGCTTCTGTGTGGCGCCGGCAATCCTGCCGGCGTCCCCCGAGTGCCGCGCGCAAGTCGCGTCGCGTAGGGCGACGGGCGTGTCGTTCCGAACAGCCGTCAAGTTCATGCCGCGTGGGAAGTCGACTGTTCGACTTCGTCCACTCCGTGCAGCCGCGCGGGTTTCGCATGCGGCCTCAAGCCGATGAGCGCGGCGTTCATCATGCCGGACGCTGCAGGCGTCAGCAGAGTGGGCGGGCTGAAGCCCGCCCTACGTTTTGGCCGCGCTACGCGCGGCTCGGCGGCGAGGGCGCCGCCGCCCCATTGAGAGACGGGTTACGGGCGTTCGGGGGAAGGATTCGTCGGCTTCGTGCCGAAGCCTAGGGCGTGGGCGGCGGCGTTGGCGGCGGGCATGCCGGCGACGATCTGGCCGCAGTCGATGGCGAATGTCGTGGAGTGGCGGGCGACGTTCGCGTCGCAGTTGCCGGTGTTCTTGACGCGGTAGATCTCGGACCAGGACTTTCGGCGAGTTGGCCGACGCGAGGAGCAGCGACGTGCGGAACGCGCGGTAGGCCTCGGCGATCGGCGAGGCCGCGTCCACTGGACATCGGCCCGCGTCCACTGCGACATCGAGCCGCGTCCAGTGCGACATCGAGCCGCGTCCACTGCGAGATCGGGCCGCGTCCACTGCGAGATCGAGCCGCATCCACTGCGACATTCGGCGCGTCCACTGCGACGTCGGCCCCGTCCAGTGCGACATCGCGACACGTCCAGTGCGACATCGCGACGGGCGCGCGCGCTGAAGCCCGCCCTACGTTCGTTTTGGCGCGCTGCGCGCGGCGAGGGCGCCGCCGCCCCATCAAGAGAGACGGGTTACGGGCGCTCGGGGGAAGGATTCGTCGGCTTCGTGCCGAAGCCTAGCGAGTGGGCGGCGGCGTTCGAGGCTGCCATGCCGACGATGCTCTGGCCGCAGTCGATGGCGAATGTCGTGGAGTGCCGCGCGACGTTCGCGTCGCAGTTGCCGGTGTTCTTGACGCGGTAGATCTCGGGGCTCTTCGCGACCACGCGTTTGCCGTCGAGGAGGACGAAGAAGTACTCGACCTCGTCGCCGACCTGGAACTTCGGCATGACGACGGTCGAGACCGGGCCGTCATTCGTGCCGACCACGGAGCACCATTCCGTCGAGTTGACGTGCCGGAAGTAGGCGCGCAGCTCACCCTTCTGGGTTACGCCGAGCTGCAGCGTTGCCGACTCGCCTCCCGGGAAGCAACCGACCGGGGTGTAGTTCAGAACGCCACCGGTCTGCCCGAAGGCAGCTGCGGCGAGCAGGAGCGAGGTGGCGGCGAGTAGGGTGCGTTTCATGGCGGTCTCCAATTTTACGTCATTTCCAGAACTTCGCGAGGCGGTCGAGGACCCGCCGCTTCGGCGCGGGCTTCGGTTCGGGGTCGTATTCGAGGCCGTGGTTTTCGACGACGGCCGCCGGGTTCGCGCGGGTGAGGGCGTCGGCGACGCGGTCTCCCGCGATCTGGCGGATCGCCGCGACGGCCTCGCGCATCCGCGGCGGACGCTTGGTGGTGTTGTGCGAGTCGCTGGCGACGAAGTGGACCATCTCGCGCTCGATCCACTCGCAGGCGCACTGTTGCGCTTCGGGGCCGAAGTCGCCGAGGAGGCTGCCCGCCGTGATCTGGGTCTTGGTGCCGTTCGCCACGAGGGACGCGAGGAGCTCGGGCTTCGACTGGAAGACGAGATTGCGTTCCGGATGCGCGATCACGGTCGTCCAGCCGGCGAGCCGCGCCTGGTAGAGCGGCTGTTCGAGCAGCGGCGGCACGGCGTGAGACGCGAGCTCCACGAGGACGTATCGCGAGTCTGCCAGCGGCACGATGCTGCCGTTTTGGAGCGCCTCGTTCATATCGTGCGCGAAGAAGTATTCGGAGCCGAGGAGGAGGCGCGGCGAGGCGCCGACGGCGTCCTGCAGCTCCGCGAGCTTCTGCTCCAGCGCGGCGCGCGAGGTGTTCTGCCACCGTCCGCGCAGCACGTGCGGCGTGGCGACGATGGTCTCGATGCCGTCTTCGGCAGCGAGACGGCAGAGATCAACGGCTTGTTCGAGATCGCGCGGCCCATCGTCGACTCCGGGGAGGCAGTGATGGTGAATATCGATCACTACGGCTTCACTGCGGCCTTACGGGCCGCGGGGCGCGGCGCCTCCGGCTCGTAGTAGTCGTAGTAGTTCTTCCTGTACGTGTAGCCGTACTGCTGGAGGTCGAGGTTGTTGAGCAACGCGCCGAGGACCGGGATGTTGCTCTGGCGCAGCTTCTCGGCCGCGCGCTGCACGAGGTCCCGCGGCGTGTTGCCGCCGTGGACCGTGAGCACGACGCCGTCGGCCTTCGACGACAGCACGATCGCGTCGGTGACCGCCATGACCGGGGGCGAGTCGAAGATGACGTACGCGAAACGGCCGCGCATCTCTTCGATGAGGTGCTTCATCCGGTCGGAGGCGAGCAGCTCCGAGGGGTTCGGCGGCGTCGGACCCGACAGGATCACCGAGAGGTTCGGCACTTCGGTCGGCTGGATGACGTCGTCGATATTGATGTTCGCGGCGAGGTAGTTGACCAGGCCGAGGTTCAGCTTGTCGCGGAAGACTTTCTGGATGCGCGGACGGCGCAGGTCGGCGTCGATCAGGAGCACCGGCTTGCCCATCTGGGCGAGGACGGTGGCGAGGTTGACCGAGGTGGTGGTCTTTCCTTCGCGTGCGAAGGTCGAGGTGATGACCATGACCTTCGGCGAGTTGGCCGACGCGAGGAGCAGCGAGGTGCGGAACGCGCGGTAGGCCTCGGCGATCGGCGAGCGGCTGTCGCGGAACGGGATGAGCTCGACGTTCGGCGCCGGAGCGTCTTCCTTTTCCTCCTCGACGACGCGGAGGCGCCCCGGTCCGCGGTAGCGGTAGGCGTAGGAGGAGTTGCTGACCGACGCGGCGGCCGGGATGACGCCGAGGGAGGCGTAGTGCGTGACGCGCTCGAGCTCTTCCGGCGTCTTGATGGAGCGGTCCATGTACTCGAGGAAGAAGATGGCCGCGAGGCCTAGGATCACGCCGAGCGGGAACGCGCTCTGGAGATTCTTCTTCATCGTCAGGTTGAAGCGGCCGCCGGGCGCCTGCGCGTGTTCCACGACGTGGACGTTCGAGGTGTTCGAGCCGCGGAGACGTGACGTGACTTCCGTCTCGTCGAGGCGCTTGGTGAGCTGGTCGAGGAGCGTGCGCTTGCTCTCGATGACCGAGCGGAGGTCGGCGTAGGTGAATGCGTTCGCGTTCAGCTTCAGCGTCTCGCGCTTCTGCTCGTCGAAGGCGTTGTGCATCGACTGCTCGCGCGCGATGGAGGCCGCCATGGCGGAGCGCGCCGACGCCTTCGCCTTTTCGTAGACGTCATTGATCGCGCTCTTCCGCGACTGCTTCACTTTGTCGGCCTGCGCGTGCAGCGCGATCATGTCGGGCGCGTCGGCACGGTAGACGGCCAGCTTCTGCGCGTACTCGCGCTCCAGGCGGCTCTGCTCTTCCGTGAGACGGGCGACGAGCGAGTCGGGACTGGCGACCGCTTCGGGATCGGCGTTGAGCAGCGTCTGGTACGCCGCCTCTTTCTGCATGCGGTCGTTCCCGGCGGCGGTGAGGTCGGTGTTGAGCATCGTCAGCTTCTGGACGGTGACGTTGCTCGCGTCGCCCGTCGAGATGATGCCCTTGCTCTCCCCGTACTTCGTCAGCTGCTGCTGGGCGTCGTCGATGTCGCCGCGCACGGCGGCGATCTGGCGTGTGAGGAAGTCGCTCGCCTGGCGCGTGGCGTCGAGCTTCTTCTCGACGTTCATCCGCATGTACGAGTCGGCGAGCCCCTCGGCCACCTTCTGCGCCAGCTTCGGCGAGGTGCCGACGTACGAGACGTCGACGAGGTTCGTTCCCTTCACCGGCTCGACCATGATGTTGCCGAGCATGCCGGCAGCCATGCCGCCGCGGATCTGTTCGATCTCGGCAGGCGACTTTCCGGCGATGCCGGCCGGATAGAACTCGGGATCGCTGAGGAGGCTGTGGTCTTTGATGGTCCGCTCGGCGAGACCGCGGCTCTTCAGCAGGTAGTACTGCGTCTGCATGAACTCCTGGTCGGAGGCCTCGATGCCGAAGAGGTCCTCGACCGTGAGCTGGTTCTGGTTCTCGCGCTCGATCTGGATCGAGACGGACGATTTATAGAGAGGCGTCGAGAAGTAGCTGGCCAGGAAGGTCCCGACCATCACGACGATGAGGATCGCCAGGGCGATCTTCCACCGCTTGTAGATGATGTTCCAATAATGGGAGAGGTGGACTTCCTGGGCAGTATTCAGATCCATCATCGTTGGCGCTACGGGTTAAAAAATGCTTTCTTTGATGTAAATCGTATCGCCGTCCTGCAGCGGAACGTCTTTTCCGTCTCCCTCAGCGATGCGCTTCCAATTCGCGGAAACCGTCTTCGATTTTCCGCTGTCGTTACGCGAGATTCTGGCAGTTCTGCCTGCACGATCGGTCGGTCCGCCCGCGGCCGCAATGGCCTGCAGGAGCGACGGATTCTGGGTCCGGCGTAGCTCGACTTTGCCGGGATGCGTCACTTCTCCCATCACGTACACCGTGACGGGGACTTCGACTGGCACGTTGATGACGTCGTTCGGCGCGAGCGGGAGGTTCAGGTCGGGATTGCCGGCGACCATCAGGTCGTCGATGTCGACGGCGATCTGTTCGCTGAGTCCGTTCGCGGCGGTGCGGATGACGTACAGCGTCTTCCCGTATCCCGGAGCGAGGCCGCCCGCCTCGGTCAGCGCCTGGATGAGGGTCAGGTTGCTCCCTCCGACGTTGCCCGGCTTGGTGACGGCGCCGACCACGGAGATCGGCTTGTTGCCGAACTGGGTGATCTGAACGGACACGTCCGCCTTGTTGAGGACGCGCGACTCGAGAACCTGCTGAATCCGCTGTTCCGCCTGACGTTGGGTCATGCCGCCGATCATGATTTTGCCGACGCTCGGTATGTTGATGGCGCCCTCGTCGCTGATCGTGGCCGTGGTGTTGAGTTTCTCGTCCTGGACGACCTTGACCTCGACGACGTCGCGCGGGCCGATCCGCACGTCGGAAGCGTCCTGGGCGGCCGCAGCCGCGGCCAGGCCGAAGGCCACAAACACGATGAGCGAAAGGCGTTTCATCAGATTCCTCGGACCATTGGACCTACAACGTACTTCGCGATACGTAATGTGACGCGGGGGCAGGCCGCAAAATTTCCGCAAAATACGGCGCATCCCTGTCGCGGGCTTGAAGTTATTTGACTAGTGGTTACGGCATGAACGACAAATGCGCAAGCAGACGTATTCCATGCTGGCGCTCACCCTCGAGCACGTTTGAGGTACGGCGGTAATATCCGACGTCGAAGCCGCCCTGCGCATGCCTTGCCGCGTAGTCCCAGCCGACGCCGTTGAACGAATACTGATCCCGGCGCAGGATGTCATCTACGGGAACCTGATACAGGTCGCGGCCGAACTCGGAGATCACCCGAAGCGTCAGATGACTGGTGGCGGCGTAATCGAGGGTCGCTTGAGCCCGGTCGTAAATGAAGTAGGCGTTCTGACTGAGTACCGAGAAGTCGAGATCGCGTGCGACCCCGACCCGGAGCATCGTCCGCTCGGCGAGACGAATTGAGCCGTCGGTGTTCCCGATGACGCCGCTGAAATTCTTCACGCCGGCGGTCTTGAAGTCGAGCTTGGCCGGGCCCGCCTCCAAGTGCCACCGCTCCCGGCCCCGATCCCAGATGAAGCCGGCCGCGGTATAGGTCCGTTGCGCGTCGTGCGAGGTGATATTCGAGAACTTGTAGTCGCTCCGTTCCGCTGCAAGCAGCAGGGACGTCACCGGAAAGGTCTTGTGCAGGAGCGAGAGCCGGTAGTTGTTCTCGTTCCGGTCGAGCCGAGAGAGGAGCGTGACGACCTCGACCGGCTGGAACCGGTCGAGCGGAAAGCGCGTCGTGCGATGGTCGGCGCTGAAGAGGACGCTCGTGCGCGTCGAGTACTTGAACTCGCCCTTGACGCCGAGCTCGCGATTCCGCTCCGTGACGATGCGGTCGATCTCGGCGCTCGAGACCCGCAGGTCGTTGTTTCCCTCGCCGTAGACGTCGAGGTAGAGGTGATTCAGCAGGTATTGCGCGTCGGCGCGCGCCGTCCAGCCGAACTGGTTCCCGCCGTCGGGCTTCTTGATCCATGCGTACGACGGGACGACCTGGATGGAGTAGACCGCCTTGCGCGACGGGACGAAGTACAGGCGCTGCGGCGCCGTGACCGCAAACGTGAGACCGCTCGATGCCGCGGTGACAGGCAGAAAGACGTCATCGCTGTATCCGAGGTCGGAGATCTGGATGTGCGAGAGAAGGTAGAACGGACCGCGGTGAGCGAACGCCTGGTTCAGATCGCTCGCGATCTGTCTCGACGCAGAGAAGGTCGGGTCGCGGTCGCGCAGACCCTCCTGTGCGGAAATCGTGAAGGTACACGCGGCCAGCGTCAGCGCGGCCGCGCA
>DASXIH010000673.1:0-5074 GCA_036498125.1 Thermoanaerobaculia bacterium | reverse complement strand
AAAGAAGAGATCGAAGCCGCGAAGGCCGACTTCAAGAAGAACGCGAAGACGAGCAAGACCACGGAAGCTCCGTTCGACCCGAAGAAGGACATGGACAAGTCGCTCCCGCCGGGGATCAAGCTCCTCGACGCCTCCGTGACCGAGAAAGAGTTCGGGATGGTCACGAACATGAAGTTCGCGTTCGACAAGCTCGCGCACCTCGTCGACGTGAAGATGCCGTCGAAAGGCGGCGACAAGGGCGGTCCTCCCGATCCGACCAAGGCCAACGTCCTCGACTCGCCGTTCCAGGGGCTCGACGTCGTCGAGACCGCCTCGACCATCACCATCCGCACCAAGCCGCAGAATCCGGCCGACAAGGTGAAGTCGGAAACGAAGGATGCCGGTCCGCCAATGGACCCCGAGACGCAGAAGATGATGGAAGACGCATTCAAGAACATGCGCTTCGCCTGGAAGATCACCGCGCCGTTCCAAGTCGTCTCCTCGAACGCGCACCGCCGCGAAGGCAACACGCTGATCTGGGAGTACGACTTCAAGAAATTGGAGGAGCTCGGCAATAACCCTAAGGCAATGGACGACTTAGCGGTGAAGGTGGTCTACAAGAAGTAGCTCTGCAAAATAGTTGTTGCGAAACTGTGTCGGGCGTGGCAACCTCTTCCGCGGTCCACCCCGACAATGCCGAAAAAGATAGCGCTGTTACTCGCTGGAGCGGGTCTGCTCGCTGCCCGCTTTTTCCTCATCTTCCGCTATCGCTTCGACTCCGACGAGCCGCAGCACATGCACATCGCGTGGGCCTGGTCACACGGCCTCGTGCAGTACCGCGACGTGTTCGACAACCACATGCCGCTGTTCCACCTCGTCACCTCGCCGCTCTTCGCGATCGGCGGCGACGATCCGCGGCTGCTCTTCGCGGCGCGCATGCTGATGATGCCGCTCTTCGTCCTCTCGATCACGCTCGTCTGGCTGATCGCGAACCGTCTCTTCGACAACCGCACCGCGTTCTGGGCCGCCGCCGTCGCCGCGCTCACCCCTCCCTTCTTCCTCGGCTCTCTCGAATACCGCACCGACGACCTCTGGATCGTCTGCTGGCTCGCCGCGCTGGCGATCACGATGAGCGACATGAAGCCGCTCGCGAAGAGCATCCTCGGCGGACTCGCGCTCGGCCTCGCCGCCGGCGTCTCGATGAAGACGACGCTCTTCGTCGCCGCGATCACCGTCGCCGGGGCGCTGACGCCGCTTCTGATGTGGAACCGCGGGGCGAGGCGGACCCTCGGCCAGATCGTGCGATGGGTCGCCGTCTTCACGGTTTGCGTCGCGATCGTTCCCGTCACGATCGCCGGCGCGTTCGCCGCCGCCGGCGCGTGGCACTCGTTCGCGTACGGCGTCTTCGGACACAACGTCTTCCCGTACGAGCACGCGTACCGCCTCCTCTTCTTCGGCCCGCTCTACTTCCTCGTCCGCACCATCGCGATGCGGATCGCGAAGAGCGAAGGGGACGAGCGGATCATCCGCAAACGCCTCTTCCTCTTCCTCGCGGCGAGCGTCTACTTCGTCATCCTCGTCACCTTCTGGCCGATGACGTCGGCCGAGAGCTACCTCCCCTTCTACCCGGTCGCCGCGATCCTCGTGGCGCCGCTGCTCCTGCGCAGCCAGAAGATCCTCGTTCCGGCGACGCTCGCCACCGCGCTGATCGTCACCACGATCGCCACTGCGCGCCCGTGGCGCAACGACGCCGCGGCGGAAGTCCAGGTCGTCGAGACGGTGCTGATGCTGACTTCGCCCGATGAGCCGGTGATGGACCTCAAAGGCGAGTCGGTCTTCCGCCACCGCCCCTGGTACTACGCGCTCGAGGCGATCACGAACATCAAGCTGCGCCTCGGCAACATCCGCGACGACATCGCGCTGGCCCTCGTCAAATCGCGCACCCACGTCGTCGTCTCCGACTCCCTGCCGCCGACCTCGCGCCGCTTCGTCGAGGCGAACTACGTTCCCTGGGGCATCGTGCGCGTCGCCGGCATCCGCATCGGACACATCTCGACGCGGATGCGCTTCCGCATCGCCGTGCCCGGCACGTACATCGTCATCAGCAGCGGCCACTCCGTCACCGCGCAGATCGACGGCCATGACGCGAGCAGCGGCGTCGACCTCGGCGCCGGCGAGCACTTCGTCGCGTCGGTCGAGCCCCTCGAGGACGCCACCGTCATCTGGTCCGGCATCCTTCGCAGCCGCGGATAATCGCTTGCGGTAGCATTTCCGCCACCCGCGACACTCCACCGTCAGGTGTTCGTCGCTTCCCACGTCTTACGTGGCCGTCAGACATCCGCTGATGTCGCCGATCCATGGCGAACCGTTATTTTTAACGGCTCAAATTCATGAAAACCGCGTTAATCGTCGATGAGCATTCGATTGTCCGGATTGGCCTGCAACAAATCCTCGCCCAGCGCGCCGACATCGAGGCCGTCGAGCATGCCGCCGCTGCGGAGGCGGCGCTCGAGTGGCTCCGCCGGACGATCTTCCACCTCGTCATCATCGGCCTCTCCCTGAGCGCCGACGACGGACTCGACGTCGTCAAGCGCATCCGGAAAGAGTTTCCGAGCATCGGCATCCTCGTGCTCAGCGCCGAGCCGGAAGAGCAGTGGGCGCTGCGCGCCTTGCGTGCCGGCGCCTCCGGGTATCTGACGAAAGACAGCTCCGCCGAAGAAGTGAATCGCGCGCTCGACCGGATCCTGTCCGGCCGGCGCTACGTCGGCCCCGACGTCGCCGAACAACTCGCGACGCTCACCATCTTCGGCGAGGAAAAGAAACCGCACGAGCGCCTCTCCAACCGCGAGTACCAGGTTTTCCGCCAGCTCTCAGGCGGCAAGACCGTCACCGAGATCGCGCGCATGCTCACCATCAGCGTCAAGACCGTGAGCACCCATCGCCGCCACATCATGGAGAAGATGCAACTGCAGACGAACGCGGACCTCGTGCGGTACGCGAATCAGAACAATCTGCACTAGCGACTCGCGACGAACAACGACAACGGGATCGCGTTCGCCTGCGCCAGGTTGCCCGCGTCGTTGACGTGCAGGTGATCGCCGCTGTCGAACGCGGGAAGAATCTGCGTCGGGTGCTCGGGATCGCGGACGACGGCATCGAAATCGATCACGCCATCGAATTCCCCGCCGTGCCGGATCCACTCATTCACCGCGGAACGCACCGTCTCCTTTTCCGGCGAGTAGAACTGATCGAACGGAGGATTGCGGAACAGGGCGTGCTCGAACGGAGGAATCGTCGCGCCGATCGCGCGGATGCCGTGCTTGTGGGCGCGAGCGATGAGCTGCCGGTTGCCGTCGATGATCATCCGCGCGGTGACGCCGTTGCCGGCATCGATGAACGCGCCCGGAAAGAGGATGTCGTTCACGCCGAGCGCGAGGATCACGTATTTCACGCCCGGCTGGTGGATGACGTCGCGATCGAAGCGGCGAAGGCCGGACTGGCCGAGGTCGGGGCCGAGCTCTTTGTAGGTAGCGGCGAGCGGCCCGCCGGTTTGGTGCGGGCTGTCGCTGTCGAAGAGCAGCCGGTTCCCGATCACCCCTTCATTCAGCAGGCCGGCGTCCTTCAGCCGCGCGGCGAGATCGTCGGGCCAACGGTGGTTCGCGTCCTTCGTCGAGCCGTCGCCGTCCGTCAGCGATGACCCGAAGGCGACGATCGAATCGCCCGTGCCGAGGACGTCGACGCCGGACAGAAACGGCCAGTTGCCGATCGGCTTCGACGGCGGGAAGGTCGCCGCCGCGGTCGCATCGCCCTCCGCGACATAGTTCGTCTGCTTCGCCAGAACGTGCTGCGTCGTCGCTTTCGCCGCCTCGGGCAGGTACACGCTGATCGCGAGATCCGAGAGCGGCGGCACCTCGAGATCGACCGGATCGCTGACGACCTCGTTCTGCACCCGAACCGTCGTCTTGCCGCCGAACGTCAGAACGCGGTCGTCCTCGACGTTTGCGCCCGACGTCCGGCGAGCGATGTGCGCGCCGCCGATGACGAGCGGAGCATCGCCGAACACGTTCGAGAACCGCACCCGCGCTTTCTTTCCGCCGGCGCTGACATGCACGATCATCCGGATCGTCTGATTCGCGTACGTCTTCCCGTCCGGGACGTGCTGCGGAGCCGCAGCCCACGTCCCGAGCCAGTGCGCGAGGAGAATTGCGGCGAACATCCGCCCGTTATGATCTCCCCGTGACGGCGCTCGGCTGGCAACACCTTTCAAACAACGACAAGAGCAACCTCCTCGCGAGCATGCGCTCCGGTGAGGCCCTCCCCGGCCCGCTCCACGTCGAGATCCATCCCGCCGACCGCTGCAACATCGACTGCTTCTTCTGCTCGACCGCGACGCTCCGCGGCACCGACGAAGTCCCGCTCAGAACCTGGTCCGATTTCATCCACGAGCTGAAAGCCTTGGGGACGCGATCCGTACGTCTCGCCGGCGGCGGCGAGCCGCTCTTTCATCGCCAGATCAACGAAGTGTTGCGGGTTCTGAAAGACGAGCAGCTCCCGATCGAGAACATCACCACCAACGGCGTCCTGCTCACCGACAAAGTCGTCCCGCTGCTGCTCGACACCTGCGACGAAATCACGCTGAGCCTCAACACCGGCGACCCGGAAACCTACGCGCAGATGATGCAGACGCCGCCGAAGAATTTCGAGCGCGTCGTCAAGAACGCGAAGAACCTCATCGACGCGCGCAACCAGGCAAGGGCGAAAAGGCCGCGCCTCCTGGTGCAGTACCTCGTCTGGAAGGAGAACTTCCGCAGCATCCCGCAAATGTACGACCTGGCGCGCGAGATCGGCGCCGACGACATCATCTTCGGCGGCCTCGCCTACCTGAAGCCGGAGCAGAACATGTCGCCCGCGGAGACGGACGAGATGATGGCGCTCTACCGCTCCGTCCTCCGCCGTGACGAATACCGCCGCATCCGCGCCGTCGACACGTTCGAACAGGACCTCCGCGACCGCGTCGCCGCCATGAACGCCGAGTTGCACCAGGAGCGCTCCCGCCGCTCGCTCTTCTCCCGCGGAATCGCCCTGCTCAGCTCCC
>DASXIH010000672.1:0-4356 GCA_036498125.1 Thermoanaerobaculia bacterium | reverse complement strand
GCGAGAGCGAGGTCGGCGAGTCGCCGATCGTGAAGTCGGACGACGACGGGTTGAAGACGATGTCGAGGATGGCGTGCAGCTCGATGCCGTTCGGCGCGACGCCGGTCTGTCCGTGGAGGAAGTCGAAGAAGCCGACCCCCTTCACCGCGACCGGGACGTTCGCAGTCTGGAACGAGGTCGTGACGTTGTACTTCGCGTCGAATGCGTTGCGCGCGGCCTGGATGCCGGGGCCGAACGGGCTGCCGGCGCCGACGCAGTTCGGTGATGGAATCTCGGCGATCATCGTGTTGCCGGAGGCATCGCTCAGCACGAGATGGTAGTCGGAGTCGCTCTCGAGCTTGTACTGCGTGAGCGTCGCGTTCAGGGTGAAGACCGTCGTCTCCGTCGGCGCCACGCGGTTGTTCGAGGGGAGCGTCGCCGGCGCCGTGAGGGCGCGCAGCGACTGGATCGTCGTCGCCGTCGACGTCGAGATGTTCACGAGGCCGATGTCGGCGTCGGTGCCGGTCTTGACCGACCAGCGCTCCACTCCGCACTGTGCGAGAATCGATTGGGCGGCGAACAGGGAGACGGCACCGAGAACCGGCACCAGCCAACGGGGAGACAGACGCATGACCTCGTCCTCCAAACTGTGGTTCGGCTAGGGGAAGTAGAGTGTGGGTTCTCTACGAGGAGTAGCCGTAAGGCAAGGACGCTGCCACTGTTGAGGTTAAGGCGTTACCGACTGGAATGATTGGGCTTAACCGAAAAGGGGCACCCGCGAGGGTGGGTACGAGAGCGAGCACTTGACAAGAGTTGACCCCCGCTTTGCGCGAAAGCTGACCCATTTGCTTGCGCTGGTCCTCCTGGCCGGCTGCGTCTTCGTGCCGCGCGTCATGTGGCGCCGCGCCGAGGAAAACGAGCGCCACATCAATCAGGTTCGGGTGGGCCAGACGCTGGAAGAAGTCCGCACGATCATGGGGAAAGAGCCGGAGCGGCGCGAGGCGCGCCAGCGTTTCGACAACAAGACGGTCGAGATGTGGAGCTACGTCACCGACTACGCGCGCAAGCTCGACACCACGATCATTTTCGTCGACGGCCGCGTGCAGGAGTTGCGCGCGACGCCGTGGGACGACAAGGACTGAGAACGCAAAAAGCCCGAGGCGAAGTCGCCTCGGGCTCTTTGGTTGTTGTCAGAAGTTGTTAGCGGATGCTCGCGATGCGTGCGACGTTGAAGACTCCGCCGCCGAGCCACTGGCCGGT
This sequence comes from Thermoanaerobaculia bacterium, assembly GCA_036498125.1. Classification (GTDB taxonomy): domain Bacteria; phylum Acidobacteriota; class Thermoanaerobaculia; order Gp7-AA8; family Gp7-AA8; genus DASXHZ01. The sequence continues at coordinate 3,117 of DASXIH010000672.1, read as the reverse complement.
GAGCTCGACGAACTCGCCTTGGCGCAGGCCGTTGAGCGCGTAGCCGTTGCCGACTGCGGCGCGGATCTCGGCGCCCGACGCGTCGTCCTGCAGCCAGACGGTTCCGGTGCGATAGTCGACGCGGTCGACCACGCCACGGACGTAGCCGGTTTCATACGCGTAGCCGGCCGGGTATCCGACGTTGTCGACGATGAACGAGCCGCCGTTGAAAATGCCGCCGAGGTTGACCGAGAGGCCGACGCGGAGGCCGCGTCCACGCGACTCAGGCACCCAGTACGAACCGCCGCGGTCGAGTCCGACGCGATAGCCGTCGCGCTCGCGCGCAAACGAGGTGATCCGTCCCGATTCCGTGACGCGCTGGTTCTCGCGGTAGCTGTTGCTGCGGTTGTCGACGCGCGTCTGCGTTGCCTGCTGCGCGCTGCGATTCTCGCGGTATTGGTATTGGGTGTTGTTGTTGGTGTTGTTGTAGTTGCTGGCCTGATTGTCGTGGCCGCCACGATTCTCGGCGCGCGTCTGGGTCGCCTGCGCGCCGCGATTGGATTGGTTGTTCCGGCTCCAGTCACCGCGCGACTGCGCGAATGCTGGCGTCGCCAGAAGGAAGGCCACCGCCCCTGCTCCCACTGCCTTTGTTGCCCACATCATCGCTGTCGTTCTCATTGCTTTCTCCTTGTGTTACACACAGTTAGACAAGAAGCGGGCAGGCGTTCTTTCGCGAAAAAGGCGACTTGCACGCGGGTGTCACGAACTGCACTTCGGCGTCATGAACTGCGTGGCCGAAGCGGCGGGGGAAGGCTGCCGGCCGGTGGGTCAATTCCGTGCTCACTGCTCAGCGGTTGACCGGCCGTTTCCGCGTTAAGGGTCAATAAAGGTGCCAAAAAGCATGAAAAACGACCGTTTTCGTGCGGCACCGATCTTGATCTAGCTCAGCCGCTCCCGCCCGGAAAAATGAGCAAAAACGTATCGTAAGAAGGGAAAGCCCTGTGCTGAAGAAGATCTATCCGCTACTGGCCCTCCTCTGTTTCCTCGCGGCCAACGCCGCCCTCGCGACGCCGCCGCCCCAGGCAAATGCGAAGTTCCCATCGCTGCCCGATCAGCTGAAGAACGCGCATGCGAAGCCTGGGAGCGCACTCGAGAAGTTGATCAAAGACAACCAGGACTTCAGTCATCTGAAGCAGCGCGACAAGTCGGACGACATCGTTCCGCCGTGGCTGAAGGTGTTCTGGAGAAAGGCACACCCCGAGGTCAACTACGACAACGACAACGACCCGACCGGCGGGTATCCGTTCGTGCTGAAGGAAATCTACGAATGGATGATGTCGCACCAGGACCTCAAGCCGGGTGACGCCGACGCGTCGATGCTGCCGGGGACGACCTTCGGCGATCACGACATCGACAGCGAGCTGACGCCGGGCCGCTGGCTGCACGCGAGCATCCTGAACGCGACGGCCGGCACGAACGTCCGGACCTCCGGCGCGCAATCGGCCGCGCGCAGCGAGTCGGACATCCGCATCAACTTCTGGAACTCGAGCAAAATCATCGCGGCGTCGAACAACATCAGCAGCTCGGGCACGCAGGGCGTGTACTACTCGAGCGACGGCGGCGCGACGTGGGGGCAGACGAACCTCCCGCTCGCCAGCGGCGACGCGTTCCACTCCGACCCGGGCGTCGAGTGGACCTCCGACGGCTCGGCGTGGTCGGCCACGATGGGCATCAGCTCCAACCAGAGCGTGCTCAAGGTGCAGGCGTACAAGTCGACCAACAGCGGCGCGACGTGGACGTACGACGGCGCCATCTCCGGCAGCCAGACCAACACCGACAAAGAAATGATCTGGGCCGATCACAGCGGCACCTCGCCGTACGCCAACCAGATCTATGCGATCTGGCACAACGGCAATCCGGCCTACATGAACCGGCGCACGTCGTCGGGCTGGGGCACGCCGGTCCAGGTGAGCGACTCGCAGGCGACCGGCACGTGCATCGGCGCCGACGTCAAGACTAACTCCGCCGGCGAGGTCTTCGGCTTCTACCCCGACACCGGCTCGCGCGGCATCTTCGTCGTGAAGTCGACGAACGGCGGCTCGAGCTACGGTACGCCGGTGAAGATCGTCACGACGTACGACTCGTACGACATCGGCATCCCGGCGATGGCGAGCCGCCGCCTGCTCCTTTATGTCTCCGGCGCCGCGTACCGCAACGGAACGACGAACAACGTCTACGCGCTCTGGACCGACCTCTCGGGCGACAGCGGCTGCACGGCCGCCTCGAGCGAGCCGGGCACGAACGCCAGCTCGACGTGCAAGACGCGCGTGTGGTTCTCGCGCTCGACCGACGGCGGCGCGACGTGGAGCGCACGGGTGAAGATCAACAACCCGAGCAACCTCGACGACCAGTTCAACCCGTTCCTCGCCGTTGACGAGACGAACGGCACGATCGGCGCGATCTACTACGACACGATCAACGACTCGACCCGCAAGAAGACCGACGTCTATTACCAGATGTCGTCCGACGGCGGCGTCACGTGGCAGGCTGCGGTCAAGGTCACGACCGCGATGACGGACGAGACCTCCGCCGGGGCCGACTCGGGCAACCAGTACGGCGACTACAACAGTCTCTCGGGTTACGCGAACAAGTTCTTCCCGTCGTGGACCGACCGCCGCAATAACGCGTCGGAAGAGATCTGGACGGCGCCCGTGACGACGTCGACGACGCCGACCTACTCGATCTCCGGCAGCGCCGGCACGAGCGGCGCGACGGTGACCGCTGGCGCCGGCTCGGCGACGAGCGACGGCTCGAACAACTACTCGATCGGCAATCTCGCCGCCGGCACGTACACCGTGACGCCGAGCAAGAGCGGCTGCACGTTCTCGCCGGCCTCGCAGTCGGTGACGATCACCTCCGCGAACGTAACCGGCATCAACTTCACGGCGAGCTGCTCGGTGCCGACGTTCTCGATCAGCGGCAACGCCGGAACCTCGGGCGCGACGGTCACCGCGGGAACCTCCTCGACGACCAGCGACGCCTCCAGCAACTACTCGATGTCCGGCTTCGCGGCGGGAACGTACACGGTCACGCCGAGCAAGTCGGGCTGCACCTTCTCCCCCGCCTCGCAGTCGGTGA
>DASXIH010000671.1:0-9589 GCA_036498125.1 Thermoanaerobaculia bacterium | reverse complement strand
CGCGAGCGGGCCGGCGATCCGCATCACGATCTCGAAGCTCGACGCGCGCGACGCGGTCCGCTTGGCGGACGATCTCTATGCCGTCGTCAGCTCCCGCGCGAACATGCCGGGCGTGTAGGCGGTGATGTGGCCGGTGAAGGCGGAGGCGGCGACGGTGAGCGGCGACGCGAGCCAGAGTTTGCCGGGGCCGCTGCGGCCTTTGTAGTTGCGGTTGATGGCGCTGACGGTGACCTGGTCGGCGATGTCGGAAACGCCGGGACCGCAGCCGATGCAGGCGCCGCAGCCGGGATTCAGGACCGTCGCGCCGGCGCGCTCGAACGTGTCGACGAGGCCGTTGTCGCGCGCGAACTTCTCGACCGCCTGCGAGCCGAACTGGATGAAGAACTTCACCCCTTCGGCGACGCGCAGCCCCGCGTCGACCGCCTCCTTCGCCACCTGGTGGTAGAAGAGGAGGTCGTCCACCTTCCCTGCCGTGCAGGAACCGGCGTACGCGATGTCGATCTTCACGTCGCCGACGTCGGCGATGCGCGCGCCGTTCGTCGGGTCGGATGCGACGCCGTGATCGGGATCGCCCGGATGCGCCACCATCGGCTCGATCTTCGACAGGTCGACTGTGTGGACGCCGCCGGCGTACTGCGCGTCGGGATCGGGCGAGACGGCGCGTGCGCGTAATCGCTCGACGTCCGCACCCGGTCGCATCGCCGCGATCCACTCGAACGTCTTCTCGTCCGCCTCGACGATCGCCGTGCGGGCGGAGCATTCAGTCGCCATGTTGGCCAGCGTGGCGCGTTCGTCCATCGACAGCGAGCGAAGCCCCGGCCCGGTGAACTCCATGATCCGGTCGAGTGTCATCTGCGGCTTCGCGTACTCGAGGAGGATGGAGAGCATCACGTCCTTCGCGGTGACGTTCGGCTTCAGAGTGCCGACCAGATCGAAGCGAATCGACTCCGACACCTCGACCATGGTGAAGCCGCTCTTCGCGAGCACCGCGTACTCGGTCGAGCCGACGCCCCACGCGAGCGCGTTGTTCACGCCCCCCATGCAGGTGTGCGAGTCGGTCGCCTGGATGAAATCGCCTGGGTCGATGAAGTACTCGCGCGCCACTTCGTGGCAGATGCCGGGCGAGACTTTGTCGCTCGCCGAATAGTCGCGAACGCCGGTGTGCTTTTGAAACTCGCGCTGCATGTCGCGCAGCACGTCGATCTTCGGCAGGAACGGACGCATCTTCGTCACTTCGTCCGCGTAGATGAGGTGATCCTCGAAGACGGCGAACTTCTTCGGGTTCGTGACGGCGTACTCCGGACCGTATTCGTCGGAGAGAAAGTGGTGCACCTGCGCCGTCGTGAATTCGTGCGAGTAGCCGCCATCGACGTCAACCACGACCGCGTCGCCCGGCTTCACATACTGACCACCTCCGCGCAGATGGCGCGCGAGGATCTTCTCGCCCATGGTCATCGGACGTTGCGGCGTATCGGGCTGCGGCAGGTCGACTTCGCCGCGTTCGATCGCCTTCGCGAACGGGAACAGGCCCCCCTCGCGGACGATGAGCTGCGAGATCGGGTCGTACTTTTTGTAGAACTCCTCGAGCGGTACGCCTTCGCCGCGCTGCAGACGAACGAGCATCTCGTGATCGCCCATCAGCAATCCCTGGTTGATGTTGTTCCCGGCGTGAATCGGCGCGAACGACGCCGCGATCGCGATGCGGATGCCGCTGAAGACCTCCGACTGCGTCGCCTGCTCGCGCGAGCTGCCGACCCCCTTGCGAACCCCGCTGACGATCACCTCGAAGTTGCCGTTGCGGAGGGCGTCGGTCGGCACCACCCGCTCGCCGTTCACGATCAGCCCCGCGTACGCGTTCCGCGCGATGTCCTCCGGCTTGTAGTCGAAGCAGACCCACGCCGGCGTCATCACGTCGGTGTTGATGTCGTCCATCAGGTCATCGACGGTCAGGTCCTCCATCCGGAGGTCGAGCTCACCGCTGAGCTGCTTCTTGATGAGCTCCGGATCTTTCGTGAGGAAGAGGACGCGCTTGCCGGGGGTGAGGGTGATCGTGGACGGTGGCTTCATCGGGATTGATAACCTCGTTTGATGGCGAATTCTTGCAAAAGATGAAGTTCGAAGTTCGAGGTTCGAAGTGAGAAATCAGAAGTAGTCTCGATCATCTTTCTGACTTCTCAATTCGAACCTCGAACTTCGAACCTCATCTTTTCTCCCGCGCCATCCCCTTTCTCGCCCGAAGGACAAAGTGGATCGGACAGCCAACGAGCCCGAGGGCGTCGCGGAACTGATTCTCGAGGTAGCGGCGATAGGAGAAGTGGAGCGGCTCGTCGACGTTCGAGAAAAGCGCGATCGTCGTCGGCTGCGTCTTCAGCTGGGTCGCGTAGTAGAAGCGGCGCGGGCGGCCTTTGACGCTCGGCGGCTGGTGCGTGCGGAGCGCGCGCTCGAGGATCTCGTTCAGTTCCGAGGTGCGGAACCGGGTGCGGTAGCCGGCGATGATCTCGTCGATCTTGACGAAGATCTTGTCGATACGCCGGCCGCTCTTCGCCGAGATGAACTCCAGCGGCGCGTACGCCAGGAACTTCAGCTTGAACCGAACCGACTCCTCGAACTTCTTGTAGTCGTCCTGCGCGTGCTCGCCGACGTCCCACTTGTTGACGAGGATCAGCGCCGCCTTCCCCGCATCCTCGGCATAGCCGGCCACCGTTGCATCCTGCCCGGCGACGCCATCGCTCGAGTCGATCATCACGAGCGCGATCTCGCAGCGCTCGATCGCCTTCCGCGCGGAGATCACCGCGAGCTTCTCGGCCTCGTCGGTCGTCTTTCCTTTGCGTCGGATCCCGGCCGTGTCGATGATCGTGTACTGCTTTCCGTTCCGCATGAGCTCCGCGTCGATGGCGTCGCGCGTCGTGCCGGAGATCGGCGAGACGACAGCACGGTCCTCATTCAGCAGGCGATTGAGGAGCGACGACTTGCCGACGTTCGGACGTCCGATGATGGCCACGCGTACCGGAGCATCCAGTTCCTCTTCCTCTTCACCCGACTCGACCGGAACGACCTCCCCGATCGCATCGAGCAGATCGTCGAGGCCCTCGCCATGTTCTGCCGACATCGGAAGCACGCGCTCGAAGCCGAGCTCGTAGAACTCCGGCACGTTCTCCTCCGCATCGCGGCGGTCGATCTTGTTCACGATCAGGATCGTGCGGCTCGCGCTCGGGCGCAGCTCCTGCGCGATGTCCTGGTCCTCCGCGAGGACGCCGGCGGCGCCGTCAACGACGAACAGGATGAGATCGGCTTCAGCGAGGGCGTGGCTCGCCTGCGCGCGGATCTCGCTGGCGAATGCGGACATCGGCGAGTCGCCGTACTCGAGTCCGCCGGTATCGGTCAGCTCGAAGCGGCGGCCGTCATCGAGGGTGACGATGTCGGAGAGTCTGTCGCGCGTCATCCCCGGCAGGTCGTGGGTCAGCGCGCGCCGTTTTCCGGCGATCCTGTTGAAAAGCGTCGACTTCCCGACGTTTGGCCGGCCGGCAATCACGACATGCTTGAGCTTCGAACCGGGCATGGGTCGCGCATGTTACGCTATAATTATTGGACCGATGCCGACCGATTCACCTCTCCCGCAGTGCCGTCTCTGCCGCGCCCCCCTCGGCGTGAACGAACAGGCCCGCCAGCTCTGTGCCGTCTGCGACGAATATGCGCAGCAGATGGCGCTCCGTTCCGACCGCCAGTTCGATCGCGTCGTCGGCGAGCTGCAGAACGGACCGATGTTCGTCAGCGCCTCACGCAACCTGCATTGACAGCGCCGTGAGCGCCCGTCATCCCGTGTAGCGCAGGCTTCCAGCCTGCGTCTCGAACGGGAAAACGGGGGCGCAGGCTGGAAGCCTACGCTACACGGGAGGGGTCCAACTTTCCGAGAAACGGCGCCGTTTTTCTGGCAGCGGCGCCAACTTTTCGAGAAGCGCCCCCAACTTTCCGGAAAACGGGGCCGTTTTCCGAGCAGCAGGTCCAACTTCTCTGGAAACGGCGCCGTTTTCCTGGCAGCGGGACCAACTTTCCGGAAAACGAGCCCGTTTTTCTGGCAGCGGGTCCAACTTCCCGGAAAACGGGCCCGCTTTTCAAAAAACGGGGCCGTTTTTCAGATGGAAGAAAACGGGGACCGCTCTTCGTGTCTTCGCGGCTCGTTTCCGTCATCCTGAGCTTGGCGGAGCGGCAAAGCCGCGGAGCGCAGCGAAGGATCTCCGAATGCGCGGCGCGGGGCCACAAGCAGCGTAGTTTGAGATCCTTCGCCGTGCTTCGCGGCTCCGCCGCTGCGCCGGCTCAGGAAGACGAGAGCAGCAGCAGAAACGCCGCTCCCGCGGCCGTGTTGAAGAAGTTCAGCGCGCCGTTGGGGACGCTCCGCGGCTGCTTCCGGTTCCAGCTGCCGGCGAGGCTCTCGACGTAGGAGCCGAGGAATGCGGCGATCGTGATGAGCGCGATCATGCGCGGGTCGCGGGTGCCGACGATCGCGACGAGGAGCCCGGCGACTAGGCCGGCAAGCGTTCCTTCGAGCGAGACGGCGCCTTCGGTCCCCACAGCGACCGGCTTGAGCGTGAGCGGGAGGAACGTTCTGCGTCCGATGAGCTGCCCGACCTCGGAGGCGGTGGTGTCGGCGGCCGCGGTCGCGAGGGCGGCGACGGCGGCGTACCAGTACATCCTGTCGCCTGCCGAAAGAAGCGCAAAGATCGCGGCGACTCCGACATTCGAGAAGGCGTGCGAAGCACCGCGGCGCCCCCCTTTTTCCTGCGCCAGACCGAGCTTCAACTTGCGGCGGTAGCCCACTTTCGTCATCGCGGTGCCGATGACGAAGAAGGCGAGCAAGACGAGATAGAGCTGCCATCCGCCAAAGAGCAGAATGACTGCGCCGAGAATCCAGCCGACGATGAGGCCGGAGACGTCGACGCTCTTCATCGCATAGCCGAGGAGCGCGAGAACCGTGTTGACGATGAGCCAGGTGACGTCGAGATGCGGCTGCGGGAATTGCCGCATCGCCAGCAGCATCGGGAACGAGACGCCGGCGACGATCGGCACGATGAGGTTGTCATCGACATTCAGTGGCAACGACTCCGCGATCGCGCAGAGGATGACCGTGATGCCGATGACGTACAGCGGCGGATTGCCGGCAACGAAGAGCCACGTGAACTCGGCTCCGACGAAGCCGAATGCCAGAAACGCGAGGAAGCCACTCCACGACTTCTCCCCGTTCCACGGCAGCCGCGGGCCGCGGATGTTCTTTCCCGCGAGCGTGGCGAAGCCGTCGCCGAACGCCATGATCGCCCACCCTGCCGCCGCGATCGCGAGCCGATCACGGAAGACGACGATCAGGACAAGCACAGCGAGCGGATAGAGGACGATGCCGGCGTCGTACCCCCGCTCATGCCGCGACACCCGCTTGCCGACGAGGCGATGCAACAGGAGCCAGTTCCCGATGACCGCGGCTGCCGCCACGGCGGCCGCGACGGTCCAAGGCAGGAACCGCAACGTCAGCGCGAAGAGGCCGAAGGCGATGTGGAGCGCCTTGCGGAGCGCCTCGTGGGTTTCATGGGCCGTGCTCATCGCACTCATACGGGGGCGTGAGTTTACAATCCGCCCCGATGTCGCGTCCGCCCCTCCTTTCGGTGGTCATCCCCTGCTACAACGAGCGCGCAACGGTCGCGGAGCTCCTGCGCCGCGTCCGTGAAGTGCCGGTGGAGAAGGAGATCATCGTCATCGACGACCGCTCCACCGACGGCTCGAAGGACGTCGTGGCGGCGCTGGCGCAGCAGTGGCCGGAGATCCGCCACATCCTGCAGCCGGTGAATCAGGGGAAAGGCGCGGCGATCCGGCGCGGGATCGCCGAGGCGTTGGGCGACATCGTGCTGATCCAGGATGCCGACCTCGAATACGACCCTGACGAATATCCGAAACTGATCCAGCCGATCGTCGACGGCCACGCCGACGTCGTCTTCGGATCGCGCTTCGAAGGCTATCCCCGGCGTGTGATGATGTACTGGCACCGCCTCGGCAACAACTTTCTCACCTTCCTCTCGAACGCCACGACCAACCTCGACCTGACCGACATGGAGACCTGCTACAAAGTCTTCCGGCGCGAGGTCATTCAGTCGATCAAGCTGAACTCCAATCGCTTCGGCATCGAGCCGGAGATCACGGCGAAGGTCGCGAAGCGCGGCTACCGGATCTACGAAGTCCCGATCTCGTACTACGGCCGCGAGTATTGGGAGGGGAAGAAGATCAACTGGAAGGACGGCTTCAGCGCTCTCTGGACGATCCTGAAGTACGGCCTTTTCGACGACACCGCCAGCGAGCCGCCGACATACAAGACCCTGCGGCGCCTCGACTCGCTCAAGCGCTACAACAGCTGGATCTGGGAGCGGCTCGCGCCGTACGTCGGCCAGCGCGTGCTCGAGATCGGCGCGGGATCGGGAACGATGACGCGATTTCTCTACGGCCGCGAGCTGCTCGTCGCAACCGATCGTGAGACGCCCTACCTCGACCGGCTGCGCAATCGTTTCCGCCGCAAGCCGGGGGTCGTCGTCGAGCGGCTCGACCCCGACAGCGACGACGCGCTCGATCTGGCGCGCTACCGCTTCGACACCGTCATGTGCATCAACGTCCTCGAGCACACGGCCGACGACGCCGCGGCGCTGCGGCGAACGAACCAGCTCCTGCAGCCGGAGGGCCGGATCATCGTCTTCGTTCCGGCGGGCAAGGGCCTCTTCGGAGCGCTCGATCGGGGCGTCGGCCATCAGCGCCGATACGAGCGCGACGAGTTGATCGAGAAACTACGCGCGGCCGGGTTCGAGATCGAGGACGTCTCGTACCAGAACCGCGTCGCGAAACTGGCGTGGTGGCTCAACTCACGCATCTTCCACCGGACAGCGATGCCGGCCGCGCAATCGAAATTCTTCGACTACTTCGTTCCGCTCTGGAAGTCGCTCGACGGAGCGCATCCGTCGACCGGGCTGAGTCTCATCGCGATCGCACGGAAGCCGGGGGAGCCGGCTTGACGCGTGCGGCGCTCCTCCTCGCCGGCGGAGCAGGGACGCGCCTGCGGCCACTGTCATCCGACGAAAACCCGAAACAGTTCCTCCGGCTCTGGAGCGGGAAGTCGCTGCTGCAGATGACGTACGAGCGCGTGCGCGATCTCGACGTCTTCGTTTCCACGAACGACATGTACAGCGAGAAAGTGCATGAGCATGTGCCCGCCGCGCACGTCATCGCGGAGCCGGCGCGCCGCAACACGGCCCCGGCGCTCGCGCTCTGCTGCTTCGAGATCGGTGCGCGACTCGGCGAAGAAACGGTCGTCGCCGCGCTTCCTGCCGATCACTTCATCGCCGACGAAGCGGAGTTCCGGCGCGTGCTCGACCGGGCCTTCGCCTATGCGGAGTCGCACGACGTGCTCGTCACGATCGGCATCACACCGACCGAGCCAAACACCGGCTACGGCTACCTCGAGCTCGGCGAACCGCTCGCGGACGGCGTCGTTGCGCTGCGGCGATTCGTCGAGAAACCCGACCGCGCGCGCGCCGAGGAGTTCGTGCGCGCGGGGAACTACGCGTGGAACGGCGGCATCTTCGTCTGGCGCGTCTCGGTGTTCCGCGCGGCGTTGCAGCAACACGCGCCGGAAATCGCGAAGGTGACGCGCGAACGATACGAAGAAGCGCCGTCGATCTCGATCGACTACGCGCTCATGGAGAAGGCGCAGAACGTCGTCTGCGTCCCCGGCGAGTTCGGCTGGAGCGACGTCGGCTCGTGGGACGCCCTCATCCGCGCCGGCGCCGAGATCCCCGCGGGCGTCAGGCCGGAGTGAACATCCGCGCTGCGTTGTCGTAGAGGATCTTCCGCTGCACGTCTTCCGGGTACCCGAGCGCGCGGAACTCTTCGACGTTCTTCTTCGGCGAGACGATGCCGGGCGACGGCCAGTCCGTTCCCCACAGCACCTTGTCCGCCACTTCCACGACGCGCGGGAAGTAACGCGCCAGCGCCTTCGGCGGGATGCCGGAGAGGTCGACGTGCACGTTGCGATGGCGGCGCACGAGAAACAGGGCCGTCTCGCCGTATAGCGGGCGGCCTGCGTGCGCCAGGATGATCTTCAGGCGCGGGAAGTCGATCGCCACGTCGTCGACCGGCATCGGGTCGGCGAAGACGTTGCGCGCCTTCGGGAACACGGACGTCCCGGTGTGAAACATCACCGGCACTCCCCGCTCCTCGCACGCGCGGTAGATCTCCGCGAGCTGCCAGAGATCGCCGCGTTTGTACGCATTCGGCGAGAAGAGCTGATGCGGCGGATGAATCTTGATCATCCCGATGCCGAGGTCGAGAACGCGGCGGATCTCGTCGCGCACGTTCATCTCGTGCAGCGGGTTGACCGAGCCGGTCGCGATCAGCCGGTCGCGATGCTTCGACGTGAACTGCGCGATCCAGTCGTTGACCTCGCGCGTGAATCCCATGACGTCCGGCGAGACGTAGTTGATGCAGCAGGCGCGCTCGATCTCGTTCTCGTCGAGAAAGCGCACGACGTTCTCCGGCGACGAGAGGATCTCCTTCGCGCCCGCGTGCGAGGGATCGTCGATCATCGCCATCGCATCCGGCGCGACCATCGACCACGGCTGAATGTGAAGGTGGACGTCGAAAACCTTCACGCGAGCATCACCAGCCGCATGCACGTCGCGGTCGACGGACACGCGTCCTGAAACTCGCGCGAGTTGAGGAGCTGCGGATGCACTTCGTCGCGGTCGATGGTCTTGAATCCGCGCTTCTTGAAGTACGCCTCGGCCGTCGTCGTCAGGAGGTAGAACTCGCGGAGGCCGCGCGACGCGAGCCGGTCGAGGAGTTGCCGCACGATCCTCCGTCCCAGGCCCTGGCTGCGATAGTCGGGAACGACGGCGATCGAGCGGATCAACGCGGCGAATTGGTACGCCTCGGCGCCGCCGCAGCCGACGATCCGGTCGCCGTCGCGCGCTACGATGAACGTGCGCCAGTGCTCGTCCACGCCCGCGGCCGGCAGCTCGTTCGAGACGAGCAGATCCTTGATGGCGGGAACGTCGCGTTCCGTTGCCGCCGCGATTTCGACGGAGTCGACCATGCCGCGATGATAAACAAAAGAAAAAGGCCGCGCAGTACCTGCGCGGCCTCTTCCGTTATTCACAGTTTCCGTTGACTCAGTGGCGTCCGCTGTTTTCCGACGAGGAACCGCGGTCAGAGCTGCTGCTGCTCACGTCCGAAGACGACGAGCCGAGCCCGCTCGATCCGCTGCTGCGACCCGAAGAGCTACCGAGGCCCTCGGACTGCCCGATCTTCTTGCCGAACTGCGAGCTGTCGCTCCGCTTCGTCGACTCATCGCGGTTCACCTTGCTCTCGCTGCTCATCTTGTCTCGACTGTCTCGATTTTCCATGTACAACCTCCCTTTCGTTTGGTTGTGCCCGGCTCGCGCCGGACCATGCTAATAAATTGCAATCGAGACACCAACTTATTGAATGGATTCACCTTAGCTCGAAGGTAACTGTGATCGTGTAGCTGATCTCCTGCGTGCCCGATTCGACCGGGACTTCGCTG
>DASXIH010000670.1:0-10476 GCA_036498125.1 Thermoanaerobaculia bacterium | reverse complement strand
TGCCGGCGCGGCGGCTGGAGCCGGCCGTCGAGTATCTCGAGGATCTTCCGCTTGCTGAGCCGGACGCCGGGATCCTTGAGCACTTCATCTCTGCGCAGGTGTGTGGCGATGAGCTTTGCGTCGCTCCAGGAGGGGATGGGAATCCAGGGCCCGGGGACGGAGATCGGCGCACCGGCGGGCAGCATTTCGACGGACCGTACTTCGTCCTCGCCGCGATAGACGAACAGCAGCCGGTCCATGGAGGCGTCGGAGGCCTTCTTCAATTCGCTCCAGTAGTTCATGGCGTAGGCGCGGCAGCCGATGGTGACGACCGCTTTCAGGAGCCGCTCGGGGATGTCGATGAGGTCGACGTTCCCGAGGCCGTGCTTGCGGAGGTACTGCACGATGGCCTGCTGGAGACCGTGCATGCGCACGCCGCGGCCGGTCAGCAGGAGCGCGCGGGGCTGTTCGAGCTTCACATCGGACGGCAATCTGCCGAGGAGGACGGAGAGCGAGGCTTCGGCGATCTCCGCGATGGCGGCGCGATAGGCATCCGAGCCTTCGACGGTCATGAGCTGCTCCGCATCGAGCTCGAGGCGCAGCAGCAGATCCTTGGGAGGACGGCGGTAGAAGGCCCCGCGCTCGGCGATGGCGATTTTCACGCCTTCGGCGATCTCCAACTGCTCGCGCTCGGGAAGTTGCCTGAGAGCTTCGCGGTCGATCCAGCCGCGCTGGACCAGCTCCTCGAGGATCACGCGATCGACGAACCTGCCGGCCAGCGACGCGGCGCCGATGGAGCGGATGCGCACGCTCGGGGACTGCAGCCCTCCCGGCTCGATGATCTCGGCGAGCGCGGTGTCGGTCGTGCCGGCGCCGACGTCGACGATGAGCACTTCCGACCGGCCACCCTTCCTGCCGACTGATGAGGCGTTGCGCCGGGCCGCGCCGATGCGCTGTTCGCGGCTCCACGAGGCATACCAGATGGACACCGCTTCCGCTTCCCGCAGAATGGAGACGTGTCGGAAGCGCTTCGTGGCATAGAGAGCTTCCTCGTACGCTTCGCGGTACGGCGTGCTGCAGTCGTTCGGAATGCTCGCCACGAGCACTTCCGCATCGCCGGCGACGACGTCGTGCTCCGTCTCCGAGTACGGGTCGAGGACGACGGTGTCACGCTCGGTGAGTGGTGCGTAGTACTTCGCGAAGAAGGCTTTCACATATCCGCGGATCTCGTTTTCGCGGCCGGAGAGGTCGTCGATCATCACGTCCTTGACGGAGAGGCGAAAGTTCGGATTCATCTGGTCGCCGCGCAAGGCATCCTGCCCGAGGAGCACACGGCCGTCCCTTTCGAATCGCGCGAAGGAGGGAAGATCCTCGGCAGGCCAACGCTCGTTGAGGGGAGGCTCACGCAGCGGGGGCCGGTCGAACAGCACATAACCCCAACGGTCGGGGTCCTGGGGGCCGCCGTCGCGCAGCATGCGCACGGAGCTGGTCCCGAGATCGAGGCAGACGTGCCGCGAAGGCAGGAAGGGAAACCAGTTGAAACGAATGGCTGTCTTCGCGGCGTGCGGCCGGGCGGACGCTTCGTCGGCGAGCCGAAGCTCGGCGCTCACGTCGATCGTCACTTCGCAGAACGGCGCATCCGCCGGGAATCCACGAGGGGTTACGTCGAGGTAGACGTCGAACATGGCCTGGTCGCCGTTCCGGAGACGAACACGCTCGCCGTCAAAGTCGCTTGCCGGAACGAGCCTCGCATCGAGCGATACCGACGCTGCCCCGGCGACCGTCCGCATGGCTTTGACTTTGGTGATCCTGCCGACCACGTCACGTGCGACAAAGCCCTCGGCCGCGTGGTTCGCGAATCGCACCCATCCCACTGCAACCTGTTGCCGGACAGCAGCCGGTACGTGGAAGAGACCCTTTTCGTAAATCGGCGAGATTGCACCAGCCGACACGATCCGCTCGAAGTCGGGATCGGTCGCACCGATGGTGACATCGAAGACATACGGCGATTCGAAGGCTGCCTTCGAGTAGATGTTCATGGCGTCCGTGGCCGTGACGTTCAGTGTGACGGCAGCATGAACGCGGGCACCGCCGCGTAGTTGCTTCAGATCGACGGCGCGGCCGCTGACCTGCACGTCGACGGGCTCGGTGCTCCCGCGCCGGCCGGCCTTCGTGAGCGACAGATGCCGCGGCGTCACGCTGTAGAGCGCCGTCCCATCGAGCAGGGGAAGGCCGGGAACGCTGCGGCCGATGGAGAGCTCGACTTCCAGGCGCGCTCTTCGCCGCGGAAAGCCCGACCGGTCCTGAAGGGCCAGCCGGACGGGAATCGTCACGACGTCCTCCTGCCTTCCCAGCCGGAAGTCGATCGCCTTCGGCCATTCGGCGTTCGCATACAGCTCGCGCTTTCGCGAATACAACGCGATCAACACGGCAAGGCCGCAGCCGGCGGCAGCAATGAAGAAATACTCCCACCACTCGATCGGACGCACGGTCACGATCACGCGTGCCTCGGCGTGAACAGGTGAGGCTATCGGAAACCAGAGTTGCTGAAGGTACGGTGCCACTGGTTCGGGAGCGGGAATGGCCAGACCGTCCGCGATCAGGCTTTCATTGATGCCGGATCGGGCGCCCAGACGGCGCATGACGGTGGAGCGCAGGTCCTCCGTCATCCCCCCTGCGGTGTTCATCCCGCTGGCCGGCCGCCCCCCCTCCCAGCGATACGCTCCGGGCTGCAGGCGATAGCCGGGCGTGGTGATGGCAGACTTCCAATGGACGGCAGGCAGGTCGTCGAGGCTCTGGAAGACCCTCCAGCCGCGAAGTGCCTCTCCCACCATCGGAAGCGGCTTCCGCCAGCGCGGATTGAAGTCGAGTTGCGCATGCGCGGCGCCGTCGAGCACTTCCATGCGCGGCGCGTCGAGTGTCGTGTGGACGTTCTGAACGTGATGAACGCGCACGCGTCCTCGCGCCGCTGACAAGGCGGGATAGGTATCGTCGCTGCTGACGACGAACAGTCTCTGAACGGCGTTGAAGTATTCGAGCGCGCTGTCGCCGAGGTCGTACTTGATCCGCGCGGCGGGGAGGGTCTGGTCGTAGTCCTTGTCTCCGGCGAGCACCCAGACGACGTCGACGCGGGAGAAGGTGGGGCCGCTGCCGGCGTGAACGACTGCGTCGTGCAGCGCCCAGGCGGTGACGAGCGGAGGATTTGTCACGCCGCGTGTCGCCGACGGATCGGGGCGGCCGGTGAAGATCGACTCCTGAACATGGCGGCCGGTGGGAGCGATGCCGAGTAGCGGCAGGGTGATGTTCTGCTGGAGATCGTCGTCGAGAACGCCGGACGGCGGCGCCGTGGGGTAGTACAGCCCATGGACTCGGCCGGAAGACGTTGCGACCATGTGCGAGAGCCAGCGTTGGGCGATGTCAGCGGGTGATGCACGGCGGATGCTCTCGTAGAGATTCGGGTCGTTGTCCGAGGCGGAAAGGCCCTCCGGGTAGACGGCAAGGACGGTGGTTGCGGCATCACGGCCGAGAAGCGGCCGTTCCTGGCCATACAGCAGGTTCAGAAGGGTTTCGCGGTTCGTTTGAAGAACGGAGCCGAACTGCAATCGGGGATCCGCCGGCGCCCGCCGCTCCCAGATCACCACGACCAGTTGCCGCGTGGGCACACTCGGCGGAAGCTGTGGACGCGCCGAAAAAGCAGCGAGGACAGCAACGGCACCGAGGAGCAGGCGAAGGCGCATTCAGGCCTTCTTCCTTTCGACGAAGAGTTGCACGGCCTCACAGGGCTTCGCGGAAGGTTGAGCGGCCTGTTCGATGACTTTGATCAGCAGCGCCTTCTGCCGCGGGCTCCACGACGGCTGCAGGGCATAACGTCGTGTGGCCGTGGGCACGTCGCGCTCGGTCGCGTCGAGACGGGCGAGATCGGCGTCTCCCTTCGGGATTTCGGGATAGTAGCCGCGCACTCTCTCGAGAATCGCGGCCTGATCGTCTTCGGGGATCGTGCAATCGGTCCACGTCCATTCCGCGGTCGCTCCCGACGCGGTCAGGAGACCTGCCGCACTCTTGCGCCTTCGCGCGAACCGGTACGAGTCAAATGGAGGGCGCCGGGGGTAGCTTCCCTCTCCATTCGCCAGAAACCAGCCGGCGAAGCGAATCTCCATGGTGCGGACATCGAAGCGGAGCAGGAACCCTCGCCACGAACAGTAGACGACCTCGGCGTCCTCGGAGGACGGCGGAAAGGCGACCCAGTCGAAGGCTTCTTTCGCCGAGGCCGCCGGTCCCCGGGGGCGGAAGACGTATCCCACTCCGGAGCCGGCAAGCAGGCCGTCGCCGCGAACGCTCAGCAGCGTCTCGGTCTCGCCGAACTGCCATACGGCGACGCGCGCCGGTGTGCCGGGGGTTGCATGCATCAACAGCGGCAGGAATGGCTCGATCTGGACATGCTGCGGGAAGAGAAGCGGTGAGGTGAGCTCGATCATCCAGTGATCGACGCCGCCAGATGACTGCAGCTTTCCGATCTGGACAGGAAGGTAGATGCCCCGGAAGACGACGAGCGCAGGCAGCCCTTCCGAACTTTCAATCTCGTCGAGGGACACCGAGCGATAGGACTGAAGGTCGGCAGTCTGTTTCTCAGGCGCCCACAACAGGCCCTGCTCCCAGCCTTCATCGCTCTGGAGAACGACGGCGATCTTCTTCTGCAGGGCGCTCCGCACATCGGCAGGTACCTCGTACTTGCCGACCGCGCGCCGGCGGAGAGACCCGAGGACCGTGCCCTTCTGCGAGACGCAGACGTATTCCTTCGCGCGGGGCCGGTCGTTCGTGCCGTTCAGGGCCAGCACCTCGCCCGAAAGCGCGGATAGCGGTTCCTTCGGAACGAGTGCGTCGAAAGCGGTGGGATCGACGGCGATTCGCGTGCCGCGGTATTCGACGCGCTGGGGACGACCGCTGTTTTCGGACTGAGGAAACGCGATGCCGAAGTCGGGCAGGTCGCGGCCCGGATGCCAGTCGAATCCGCCGCCCGTTACCGCGACCCAGCGGCCGACGAGACTCAAGGGGATGATTGCCAGCGACCCCGCGGCGGCTTCCTGCGACTCCAGCCGGACTTCCAACTGCGATTCGAGCAGGCGCTCAATGCCTGAATCGATCTAGAGGAGCCGGTATTTGTCTGATCCGGCTGCCTCTTCCATGCGAAAGGTGTAGATGCGGCCTTCCTTTTCCGCCGCGAGCGTCAGCGTCGTTTCGGTGGGCCGATAGGAGGAAGAGGTGAAGCGAATCGCGACGGGCACGCGCCCGGCCGGGATGGTCTCGGCGAATTCCGCGAGGGCAGTGTCATCTACGGCCACCGTGGCACCGTCGAACGCGGTCTGCACGACGACGTCGCCATTATCGATGCGCAGTGGCGTTCCGTCGATCTGAACCGGAAGCGAGATGAGGAGACGCATGACGGCGGGACGGGTCGGGAGCGGCTGCAGGTGCGCCTGCAGATATCCTTCCGCGTCGACGCTGGCCGTGACGTTCACGCCTCCACACGCGACAGAGGCGTCGAAGGGTTGATTCAGCGGAGGCGCATTGATCGCCCGCAGTCTCCCCGACAACAAGAGACGGCCGTCCGGTTCGAGCTCGAGACGGGCTGACTGAAATTCGACCCGCGGCACGCTGACGCGGCTCCAGAGGTCATCCCGCCGGGCACCCATCGGGTCACCGACCAACTCGATGGTCTCGCTTCCGTGCAGCCATTGCATGCGCCAGGTACGCGCCTCTTCCGGCGACAACCCGAGCTCGTCGCCGATAGCGCCTGCGTCCATCTGCTCGAGCGACAGTTCGGATGAGCGGTCGAGCCACTGCCACCGCCGCAACAAGGGAAAGGCAATGGGGAGAAGCGGCCCGGCCTCGCTCTGGATCGGCTCGTGTACGACGAACTCGAAATGACGAAGCGCCGCGGCCAGGCCGTCGAAACCGAGCACGAGCTCCTGCCGCTCATAGTCGTCCCCATACGCTTCGATGAGCAGGTCGCCGGCCGGCCCCGCCACGACTTGGAAACGCATCGATTTGGTCGGAATGAAGGTCATCGGTTGCGAACCTCCAGATAGCGTTGCAGCGACTCGAGAATGGCCACCGATACTTCCTTGGCCGTCGTGGGCGAGCCCGGCGACGGCACGCGGTCGTCGACGATCACGCCGAGCACCCATCCCTCCCCCACTGCGTCGCGTGCCTGCTGCGGCGTGGGTGCCGTGGGGGCGGACGTTGCCGTGGCAGCAAGTTTTGCGGTAGCGACAGGCGTTGCCGTGGCGGCAGGCGTTGCCGGCGGATTGACCAGCGGGGCGAGCGTGACTGCGACGAACGCGGAGCTCACCACTTTCTGCCGGTCGTTCTGCGCAAGCTCTTCGCCGATCAACTCCTCCCATGAAGCCAGTGAGGGAGCTCCGGCCGGCACTTCGACACTCCTTGGCAATCCCGGATTGAAAGGAGCCGAACAGACGGAGCTCCCTTCCGCGAATCCGGCGACGGGCAGATCGGCCGACCAGCCGCTGTCGTGCCCGAAAACACGGTGATATTCAGCTAGCATCACGTTCCAGTCGTTTTGATCGGCCCCGCTGTCGAGGACCCCGCAGCTATACCGGAACATGCGCCGCACCGAATCGGGATTCGAGGCATTCGAGTACTCCGGCTCACTCATCTCGATCTGAATCGTGCCGGTTTTCCCACCGACTTTCGACTGCACAGCCGAATGCTCGAAGAAGTGTTTCGCCGTTCCATTGACGACGACTTCACGCAGGCCGGCGCGCAAGGCGTCGCGGGTCGCGCCGAGCGTTGCGCCGTCGAGAACGGCTGGGCGAGGGGGCGGAGGAGGCGTCGTTGCAGCCGGAGCCGTGAGGATGCGGGGCTGCGGCATGAGCGCGCTGTCATCGACGATCGGCAGGGCGCTGGCGGCGATGGAGAGAGCATTCCCGGTCACGTTCTGTCCCCACCCGGTCATGAGGTACTCGACCCACTGATGGTCGCGTTGAATGCTGCAGGGAGTGCCGTCGATGTCGACACCGGTCCGCGGCGACGTTTTCTGGATGCCGCCCCGCGCGTAGACGTTCGAGTAGCCGTCGGGACCGGCCAAGGTCGGATAGACGAACGCCGAACGCGGCGCGAGGCCCGGCAGCCAGGGCAGATCGGCCGTCGGATAGACGATGCCGTCGTAGCTGCGCGCGGTTTGTGCGTTGACTCCTCTTCCCTCGAACGTCGAGGCGAAACGGAAGCCGAGCAGCAGCAAGGTCTCCATGTAGGCGTCCCCGTCGCCCGGCACGGGTTGCAGCAAGGAGCCTGGACGAAGCAGCCGCGACGGATCGTCATTGCTGAAGATGACCCTCGTCTCGCCAGCCGCTTGTGAGAGCCCAGGATGCAGTGGCCCGCCCGTCAGACCGCCGAGTGCCCAGTTGTACCCGGGAGTTAGGCCGAGCGCCGCCAGGCCGAAGTAGACGTCACAGGAATCGCGAAAGGCGTGCTGCCACGATAGCTGCGAGCCGACCGGGAGGGCGGCGCCGTGGTTGCCGTTGCAGTCATACCGGCCGAGGGGCTCGAGCGTCGGGGCGGGCGTGCGCTTCGTCGAACGGATCCAATAGCCGCGCAGGTGTTTGGTGCAGGAGGCGTTCGATCTGTTTTGCGGCCAGCGGTTTTCACGGAACAAGGCCAGTGAGGTGGCGATCTTCTGCGTGGAGCCGACGGGCAGAGCGCGCAGGAAAGCGTGATTGAGCAGTTTCTGATCGGCGGCCTGACGGCCTTCACTATGCCGGCGCTCTTCTTCGAGCAGCGTCTGCTCCAGCTCTTCGACGTCCGCGACGTTCGCGGTGGGGGCGTTGCCGACGGCCAGGACGTCGCCGGCGGCATTCATCAACACGGCCGACCCGGTAATCCTGCTGGCGTGACGTCGCTGAGCTTCGGTCATCGCCGAGGTATCGCCGATCACGCGATTGACGGCGGCATTGAGCTCCCGGGCCACGATGTGCTGAAGGTCGGCACGGACCGTGAGCTCGATCGGAGCCTTCTTGTCTTTCCACTGCTGGCGCGCAAGGGTCGTCGTATCGGCATCGAGCGACGCCTCGATGCCGCCGATGCGGCTTCCATAGCCGATCAATTGCAGCGCATCCCGGCCGGCCGGGTAGACGCGATGGAACGAGGTACCGGAGCGGCGGCTGGTCGCTGCCAGTCCGTCGCCGTCTTCATAGGTCAGGGTGAGGTCGCCGATGACGACGGTGTCACCGCTGGACAGCAAGGTATCGCGGGTCACGGCTTCGCCATTGCGAAGGATGGGCGTTCCGTGAGGCGTCATGGTGGTCTTCATGGTGCCGTCTTTACGCTCGACGCTGAAGGATGCGCTCGTGCCGTTCGCCGGCGCGGCGACGGGCGTGGGCAACCAGGCGAACTTTCCGTGCCCGAACCATGCGCTGCCGAGGACGAGCACGGCGGGCCCGCAGTTCGTTCCTGCCCGCGATCGGCAGGTGGGTGGCACCCAATCCTGCGCACCGGCAGGTGCCGATCCGCCGACACCAATCCAGGCATTGCGCGGCGATGCGGCTCCGGCCGGAGCGAGGAGAAGCTGCATTCCGGTGGTCAAGGCCTGCCCCGCGAGGGACGGCCCGAGGGCCGTGATCTCGAAGCGGGGGGAATCGGATTCCGCGGCGAAGCGGATGTCGGGGTCGCTGTTGTCCGAAGCCTGCTGGCGGCGGGCGCGATGAAAGGAAACCTCCGGGCGGACACCGAGGAGCCGCACCGGCGTACGCCGGAGACCTCCCTGCACGGGCTTGAAGCGATAGTCGAAAATGAGCGGCAGCTCAGAAGGGTCGTCGACGAATTCGTCTTCGGCCAACCGTCTGGCGCTCAGGGCCACGAAGCGGTTGATCGAACGGTCGATGCGCGCGGCGCGAAAGATCCTCTCGACGTCCGGTGGCACGGCCAGCCTGAGGTCGTGCTGGAGATCCCTCCCGTTGCATCCGGGATTGCTCGGGTCGCGCCACCGCAATCGGGGCACGGTACCGCCAGGGGTGGCATCGCGATCGAGACAGAGCAGTTCGTGGTCGATGAGCTTCTGGACTGTTTCTTCCTGCTGAAACTCGACGCGCGCCGCCGCGAGGTTGCCTTTGCCACCCAGTCGTTTCATGTGATCGAGCGCGGCCTCGGGGTAGAAATCGTGTTGCTGCGCCGCGGCTGGATTCCGGCGAAAGCTCCACGACGGCATTTCCAGGCGCTGCCAGTCACGGTCTCCGCGCAACTCCGTCCAATTCGTGGCGTTCGCGCCGAGGGGCACCGTGAACACCAGACCGTCTTTGTCGGAGCTGAGCGTGAACGGCACATAACCGAGCCATACCTCGTCGCCCGCACTCACCTTCACACCCCCTCCATGCGACGGGTGGCTCGAGCGCCGGCCGGCGTCGATATAAACCGCGACTGTGCCGGAAGCACCGCCGTTCTCGAGGCAAAGGCTGCCCTTCTCCTTCGGATCACACGGCGCGGCGGGGGAGGGAAGGGGCCAGACGATGGCGTGCCGCGCGCCGACTCCGGGACCGCGGACGACGACATCCGCATCCTGTCCGGAGCCGATCGCCAATGCATGGCCTTTGCGGACCCGGAAGCCTTCGAGAATCAGGCGGTCGCTGGTGGTGGAGCGCTCATAACGGAACAACCGGTCGCCGCACGTGATGTCGTCGCCGTCGGACACCGCGCTTTTCGTGCAGCGCCACGCGCCCGAAGCAACGGAGAGTCCCGTCGCCGTCGGAGTGACGCTGAAGAGAAGCGCCTTGCGGCCATCGCGTTCTACCTCCGTCCAGGAGAGACCGACGTAGTGGCGCTCGGCGGGCGATGGCTCCTGGCGAAATGCGGTCACGAGCGCCATTCCGAGTACGAGCAACGCCACGAGCAGGGTGACGAGCAGCACGATTCTTCCGACGCTGCTAAGCATGTATCCGACCTCTTTCCCGCGCGGCAATGCGCTTGTACACCTGTGCTGCCATCGCCAGGACGAGGGCAAGCAGTCCGGAAAATGCGATTGCCGCCGAGCCTCCGCTGCTGACCCATGGCAGAACGAGGCCCGTCTGCGGAATGAAGTTGAAATTCGTCAGGCCGTGGACGACGACCTCCATGAGGAGGTAGAACGTCGCGAACCACAAGGTGAGGCTGGCCACGAGCGCACTCTTTCGTGTGGCGACGGCATCCGCGTCATGCGCATTGCCGAGGAGCGTGGCATGGGAGTGATGAAAGCTGGCCGCCAGAAAGCCGAGCAGCAAGGCGATGCCGAGATAGAGGAGCACGATGAGGTAGGTCGAGCGCACGCCGAAACTCTGACGGAAGGCGATCAACGCTAGGTCGGAGTGCAGATTCGACAGGTACCGTTCGTTCGTGAGACCGGCGGCAATCCAGTTCGCAGTCACGCTCCAGCTTCCGGAGCTCGTGTACCAGTCGTCGCTGAAGGTGATCATCCGGTCAGCGGCCCGGTGAATGCTGGTGCCGATGAACGGC
>DASXIH010000669.1:0-1659 GCA_036498125.1 Thermoanaerobaculia bacterium | reverse complement strand
CGAACACCATCGGCTTCACCTCTTCGAAGCCAGGGAGCATCTCCGGGTTCTCGCGCTCGCCGGTGATCGTGTCGCCGATCTTCGCCTGCACGATGTCTTTGATGTTACCGGCGAAGAATCCGACCTCGCCGACCGAGAGCTGGTCGATGGCTTTCGGCTTCGGCGTGAAGATCCCCATCTCGGTGACTTCGTACGTGTCGCCGGTCGACATGAACTTGATCTTCTGGCCGCGCTTCATCGTGCCGTCGACGATGCGGACGAGACACATGACGCCGCGGTACGAGTCGTACCAGGAGTCGAAGAGCAGCGCGCGCAGCGGGCCGTCGGCGTTCCCCTTCGGCGCCGCGATGTGCGTGACGATCTTCTGGAGCACCTCGTCGACGCCGATGCCCGCCTTCGCCGAGGCGAGGACCGCGTCGTGCGCGTCGAGACCGATGACGTTCTCGATCTGCTCGCGGACGCGCTCCGGCTCGGCGGACGGTAGGTCGACTTTGTTGATGACCGGGAGGATGTCGAGGTTGTTGTTGATGGCGAGGTAGGAGTTCGCGAGCGTCTGCGCCTCGACGCCCTGCGTGGCGTCGACCACGAGCACCGCCCCCTCGCACGCAGCGAGCGAGCGCGAGACCTCGTACGTGAAGTCGACGTGTCCCGGCGTGTCGATCAGGTTGAAGGTGTATTCGTTCCCGTCGGAGTGCTTGTAGCGGAGCGTGACCGCGCGCGCCTTGATCGTGATCCCGCGCTCGCGCTCGAGATCCATGTCGTCGAGCATCTGCTCGTGCATCTCCCGCACTTCGACCGCACCGGTCTTCTGCAGCAGCCGGTCCGACAGCGTCGTCTTGCCGTGGTCGATGTGGGCGATGATCGAGAAGTTACGGATGTACTGTGGATCGGGCATTCGTTTGCGGGCGGTCTAACACGAACGGCAGCGGTTGTCATCCCGAGGGGGGACGGGCTGAAGCCCGTCCTACGTAGGCGCTCACGCTTCGGCGGGGCGCCAGGCGAGGAAGGCGGGGTCGCGGCGGCCGAAGCGGGTTGCCAGGGCGGTTCCGATGCCGAAGACCGAGGCGAGGCTCCAGATGATCGTGCCGGCGACCGGGATGAGGCGGATCGCGCCGAGGACGACCACGCCGGCGATCACCATGGCGAGATCGCCGCGGAACCAGCGGCGGCGGTCGAGTTGCGCGCGCGTCCGCGAGCCGGCGACGACCGACCCGACCGCGTGGAAGACCGAGATCATCCCGTACACCTTCGTCAGGATCGCGAAGACCCCGAGCGCCGCCAGCAGCGGAACGCCGACGACGTACGGCACGAGATAGCTGAAGACGATCGCGGTGATCACGAAGCTCGTGAACGCCACGAGGCCGAGGGCGAAGCAATACAGCGCGCTGGCGCGCACCTCGACCGAGGAGTAGCGCACCTCGCGTCCGGCGAAGAGCGTCACGATGACCGCGACGACGATCCAGACGAAGAGGAGCGAGACGACGACCGCGGTCTTCGTCATCGCCGCCGCGGCGCCCTGGATGGTGGTGAACTGCGAGAGCTGCGACAGGAGCGGCTGCTCGGTATGAGCCGGAGCGGAAGGCGTCTTCGCATCCGCCACGCCCACGAAGCTCGGCGCGAGCGTCAGGACGAGCGCCAGGAGCGCCGTCAACGTCGTCG
>DASXIH010000668.1:0-1904 GCA_036498125.1 Thermoanaerobaculia bacterium | reverse complement strand
CACGAGGTCGCCGGCAGGATTGCCGGCGCCACACAGAAGCGGATAGCACTCGAAGTGTGCGTGCTCCGACTCGATCTGCGTCGACGCACTGCTCGCCGCCGCGAACGACGGCTCGGCTTCCTCGCCGAACAGCAGCCCCTCGAGCGCCACCATCTTCAGGACGGTGCGCACGCGGTCCGACGCGGCCGAAATGACGAACGATCCCTGCAGCGTCGTCGCGTCGCGGTACGCCTTCATCAGCGCGCCGATGCCGGCGGAGCTGAGATAGGTGACGTCGGTGAGGTCGACGCGGAAGTGATGGTCGCCTTCGCGGATCATCTCCTCGATCGCTTCGTCGAACGGCGTCGACCAGTGGTTGTCGAGGCGTCCCGACACGCGGACGTCGAGGTAGTCGCCCGAGCGCTCCTTAACGATTTCCACCGATCACGTCCTTTGCCGAGTCGACCAAAGATGGCGGGATCGTCATGTTGAGACGGCGCGCCGCATCGAGGTTCACCACCAGGTTCGTCTTCGCGAAGTCTTCCAGGGGAATCTTCGCCGGGCTCTCGCCACGGATGATCCGCGCCGCCAGATGCGCGGCGTGGCGTCCGCTGTCCTGGTAGTCGCGCGCGATGACGACCACCGCGCCGCCGATCGCCTGCGTTTTCTGGAACGCGAAGATCGGGAGGTGGGCCTTGCGCCCCGCGTCAGCGATGCTGCCGAATGCAGATGCCGTGAGGTTGCCCGGGATCTGGAGGACGGCGTCGATGTCGCGCGCCATCAGCGCGGCCGCGGCATCGGGAACGTCGGTCGCCGTGTCGGCCGCGACATAGACGACGTCGTAGCCGAACTTCTTCGCGCTCGCGTCGAGCGCCGCCTTCGCGACGACCATGTTCGTCTCGGCGGGACAGTAGAGCGTTCCGATCCGGTGGATCGACGGGAAGTGCGTCTTCAGGATGGTCAGCGCCTCGTCGTTGGCCGGCAGCAGACTCACGCCGGTGACGTTGGCGGCGTGATCGGTGTTGCTCTTCCCCGCACCCGCCTTCAGCCCGGAGGCGACGTAGTTGTAGACCACCGGCACCGTGCGCGCACGCCGCAGCGCGGCCTGAAGCGTGGGCGTCGAGAAGGTGACGAGCATGTCGGCGCCGCCGGTGATCGCTGCGTCGATCAGGGCCGACACCGTTGCCATGTCGCCCTGCGCGTTCAGGACCTTCACTTCGAAGTCCTTCCCCTCGCGCAGTCCCGACTCGCGGAAGCCGGTCATCACTCCCGCCTCCGCGTCATGGACGTCGATCACGTCATTGAACTGGACGAAGTAGATCTTCCACTTGTGCTTCTTGCCATGCGCGCGCGGCGACTGCCGATGCTGGAGATCGGAAAGCAGAAGCGTCGCCGACGCCGCAAAGACGACGGCAAGGCCGAGCGCCACTCTACGCAAAGCATTGATCACGGACCGGGTGGCTATGGTACCGCGAGAAAGTCCTCGGTCCTCAGTCCTCGGTCCTCAGATGGGCGACGTCAGGGGAGCGGACATCTCGTCCCTCGGACGCGCATCAACGCGGCGAAGTCTACGCCGTGCAGGCGAATGAGGGGCGAAGCCCCCGCAGTATCAACCTGAAGTCAGGCAGCGGATCGCGACTTCAGTTCCTCTACGTCGTGCATGAATCGGTGAATCGTTTCAGGAGCGACGGAAGCCGTAAAGCCATGCGCGAACGCGTTACGAAACTCCATCGTGCGTGAGAAGACGCCGTACTGGTCAGCATCGATAAGACCAGAGGCATACAGTTGCTTCAGCACGCTGCCTGATGACGTCCTCTCGGCTTCGAGGCCATTCGCCTTTGCTACGCGCCGAAAGATCGCCTCCGCTGCACTCCACGCCATCATCGCCGCAGCTTCATACCGGTGCTCCCGATAGAGTGCCTGCG
>DASXIH010000667.1:0-2600 GCA_036498125.1 Thermoanaerobaculia bacterium | reverse complement strand
CCCGACGCGCTGGCTGCCGAATTCGTTTCGCGCGGCGTCACCTTCTCCGCTCCGCTGAAGGACACCCACGACGGACTGCGAGGCTTCGAGCTCCGCGACGCCGACGGCTACGTCTTGTTCTTCGGCCGCACACGCTGAGGCACCTCGCCTTGGAGCCCGAAGTACAATCGTTCGGCCTGAGAAGGAATGACCTTGCGATCCCACTCTCGAACCGGGGCGATCGCCGCCGACATTCGCGCCGAGGATCTCGTTGGTCCGGAGTGGGCCGAATGGTTTCGTCTGACGCCCGCGGAACGCTGGCGCGAGAGCCTCAAACTGTGGCAATCCTTCCTTGCACTGGGAGGCTCGCTTGATCCCGAGCCCGATACTCAGAGTCCTTTCTTCGATGCGCACGCACCGCGTCAGAGCGCTGCTCATGGGCGGACAGGCGTGCGTCTCGTACGGCGCCGCTGAATTCAGCCGTGACGTCGATCTAGCGATCGTGGCCAGCCTCGGGAACCTGGAGGCGCTTCGCGCGGCGATGAAGGGCCTCCGCGCCGAGGTCATCGCCGTGCCGCCCTTCGAAGTGAAGTATCTCCGCAAAGGCCATGCAATCCATTTCCGTTGCAACGACCGCGAAGCGGACGGCTTGCGGGTAGATGTCATGTCACGCATGCGAGGCGTCGATCCGTTCGGGAAGCTGTGGCAGCGGCGGACGACGGTCGAGCTGCCCGACGGCACGGCCTTTGACCTCCTGTCAGTTCCGGATCTGGTTCAAGCGAAGAAAACGCAGCGTGACAAGGACTGGCCGATGATTCGCCGCCTCGTTGAGGCTGACTTCTTCGGGCGGAGGGAAACTGCGACTGCTGTCGACATTCGTTTCTGGCTCCGCGAGTTGCGTACGCCCGAATTGCTCGTCGCCATTGCCGCCGCTCATCCCGAGACTTGCCGGCGCCTTCTCCGCCAACGACCGCTCCTTCGGCTTGCGTTGAGCGGTGAAGAACAGGCGATTGCCGCCGCACTAAGAGACGAAGAAGAGGCGGAGCGCGAAGCGGACCGGCGTTACTGGGAGCCGTTGCGGAGGGAGCTCGAGATCCTCCGTCACACACGAAATCCGTCAACAAGGTAGGGAACCGCGCTCCCCGTGACCCTCTTAGAACGAGAGGAGAGCGAATGGATCTCAGCGCGGTCAAGTACTGCAAGATTCACCCTGCCATCGGAATCGCCCGCGTTGGTGGCAGCGAGGAGGGCTACTTCATCGGCCCCGAGGTGCCGAATTACGACGGCACGCCGCCGGCGAAGTACGGTGGGTGGAAAGACGACGACGGACAGATCCTGCGGCAGGTCGCACGGTTCCGCGTCTACGGCTACGACGCGAACGGCAATGTCGTCGGAGAGGTGACGCCGGGCGACGGCGTCGAGCTCACCTGGCGCGTCCACGTCGCCAACCACAAGGCCGCGTGGTACGACTTCGACGAGGCGATGGACATCCCCTCGTTCGACGGCAGCCAGGGGACGCCGCCGAAGCAGAGCGGGTTGCGCAACTCCACCGTCGCCGAGCGCGCGAAGCTCGTCAACGATCCCGGCCCGCGCGAGATCAAGGGACGCAACAAGAAGGGGGCGAAGTACGCCTTCACCGGCGGCAAGGTCTTCGGCATCGAAGTACCGCTCGGCGAGTTGCGCACCGACGACCAGGGACATCTCCTCTTCTTTGGCGCTCGCGGACACTCTGCCTCGGCGAGCGGCGATCCCGCCGTGACGTTCGCGAACAACGACGGCTGGTACGACGACATCTCCGACGGGCCGGTGCAGGCGACGGTGACGATCGGCGGGAAGCCGGTCACCGTCGAACACGCGTGGGTCGTCGTGGCGCCGCCCGACTACGCGCCCGGCATCATGGCGGTCGTCACGATGTACGACGTCATCGCTGAGGCCTCGGCGCAGCTCGATCCGTCCGTCCAGCCCCGGGTACCGTCGTTCACGAAGGACGTGGCGCCGATCTTCGTCCGGCTCGTGCAGAACCAGTGGGTGAACGGCGGCTTCGGAAAACTGTTCGGCAGCGGGGCGCCGCTCAACCTGCAGGCGCTGTTGCCGACGCTCGGCGACAACAGCGAGTTTGCGCGACCGCTGCGGCAGCAGCTCTTCGGGCAGTTCCGCAGTCCCGATTACACGAGCATGGATCCCGACGCCATTCCCCCGGTCTACGGCGACAGCATGAACGTCCCGGCGACCGATCCGCGGCAGTGGTACGCGGTCACGCGTTACCAATACGACATCCTCCGTCGGTGGGCGGAGGGCAACTTCGCCGCCGACTGGACCGGCGCCGCGTCGCCGAAACGGCTCGAGGAGTATCCGGTCGCCGAGCAGCCGTGGGCGCTCGACTACTCCGCGCTCGAGAACACCATCGGCGGCCCGTTTCACCCCGGCTGCGAGATGACGTGGCCGATGCGGCAGCCGATCCTGTACGAAAGCGCGTTCCGTCTGAAGCTCCGCCGCGGCCCCGCGCCCGACTTCGGCCCATACCTCAACGCGCGCGTCTGCCTCGGCCCCGGCGGTCCGCTTGACGGCAGCGGGCCGGGCGACGTGAGCCGCTGGATGGCCGTGCCGTGGCAGACCGACAC
>DASXIH010000666.1:0-5325 GCA_036498125.1 Thermoanaerobaculia bacterium | reverse complement strand
CTACCAGTACGTGAAGGGCGACGACCTCACCCGCTCGATCGACCTGAACGTCGGCAGCTCCACGATCGAGACCGCGAACCTCTCGGACGGCGGAACGGTGCAGTACAAGAGGTACTCATCGGTCCGGCCCTTCACCAACTTCTCGCGCGTCATCGCCTTCCAGTCGAGCGCGCACTCGCGCTACAACGGCCTGACGCTCGATCTCCAGAAGAGCTTCTCGAACAACTGGCAGGCACGCCTCGCCTACACCTACTCGCAGGTGAAGGACGATCGGCCGGATGCGACCGCGGTCGTTCCGGGAACCGACGACGCGAAGTACATCCAGGACTCGCAGGACATCGGGGGCGACTGGGCTTACGGCGACAACGACGTCCGGCACCGCATCGTGCTCAGCGGCGTCTGGTCGCTCGACGCGTACGCCGCGAACATCAAGGGCGGCGTGGCGCATGCGATTTTCGGCGGCTGGTCGATCAGCGGCATCGCGTCGTACCAGACCGGCCAGCCCTACAGCGCCGTCCTCTCGAACAGCGTCGACCTGAACAACGACGGCAACGCGCGCAACGACCGCGTTCCGGGCTACGCGCGCAACACCTTCCGCCTCCCGAACATCTTCGAGATCAGCCCGCGTGTCACCAAGGACATCAATCTGTTCTACGGCACGCGTCTGCAGCTCATCGCGGAGGCGTTCAACCTCTTCAACTTCAGCAACGTGAACTCCGTGCGCAACGGCCTCTACGCCTACACCGCCGCGACGAACACGCTGACGCTGCAGACGAACTTCCGCCAGCCGCTGACGTCGAACGGCGAGCGGATCATGCAGCTCGCCGCGAAGATCACCTTCTAAGCAACTTCCCAGTCAGGGGGCACTCTGTGCCCCCTTGACGAATCCCATTTGTAAATATACGTTTATTTACAAATGGGCCGCCCGGCTACGATCCAGCGCCCCCAACTGCTCGCGACGGCGCGCAGCGTGTTCGCGCGGAAGGGCTTCGAAGCGGCCACCCTGGCCGACATCGCGAAGGAGCTGAACGTCACGCCGGCCGCGCTCCTCCGGCACGTCAAGTCGAAGCAGCAGCTCTTCTTCGAGGCGATGGAAACGGGCAACATCGAACTGCCGCCGTCGATCCACCACCTGGAGTCGCTGACCGGCGACGAAGACCCGCGAGTCGTGTTGCGCCAGTTCGCGCACGAGCTCATTCCGTTCCTCGCCGGCGTCATCTCGGCCGTCATCGCCGTGCACATGCACGAGCGCGCGACCGAGATTCTCCTGCCGTTCGATCGCGAGGCCGGCAATGCGCCGCCGCGCCGCGCGTTGCGCGTCATCGAGGCGTACTTCGCCCGCGCGCGCGATGCAGGCCGCATCCGGATCACGGACCACCGCGCCGCCGCCCGTCTCTTCCTCGGTTCCCTTCACGCATACGTGCTCTACCAGCACGTGATCAAGCTCCCGTCGTATCCGCTCGAGCCGTACCTCGACGCGCTCATCGATCTGTGGAGCAATGGAGGTTTCAGTGCCACGCAAACGAAAGGCGCTCCGCGCCGTCGTGCTCGTGCTTCTGCTGCTGGTGGTATCGGTGGGAACGTTTCTCTACCTGCGAAACGCGCGAAAGCCGCGCGAGCTCCGGTTCAGCGGAACGATCGAAGCGCGGACGGTCAACGTCGGCTCGCTGGCGGGAGGCCGCGTCGCACGCGTCCTCGTCGATGAAGGCTCCCACGTCACCGCCGGGCAACTGATCGCGCAGCTCGAGACGGAGACGGTCGACCGGCAGATCGCGGAGCAGCAGGCGGCCATCCAGGGCTCGCAGGCCAACCTGACGAAGGCGGTCAACGGTCCGCGTCCGGAGGAGATCGCGAAGGCGCAGGCGACGGCCGCGAACGACGAAAAGAACCGCGAGCATCAGCTCACGCTCTTTCACTACGGGATCATCGCAAAGCAGCTCTACGACGATGCCGCCACAAAGGCAAAGACGTCGGCGGACGACCTCCGCCTACTGCAGGCAGGAACGCGCAAAGAGGACATCGCGGTGGCGCGCGCGCAGACCGAGCAGCAGCAGCGCCACCTCGCCGAACTGCTCAAGCAGCGCTCCGAAGCCGACGTGAAGTCGACCGTCAACGGCGTCGTGCAGTCGTTCGGTCTGCGGCCAGGCGACATCGTCGCGCCGAATCAGTCGGTCGCAGAGATCCTCGAGAGCGATCAGCTCTGGGTTCGTGTCTTCGTACCGGAAACGATGCTCGGGCTCATCACCGGCGGCATGCCGGTGAAGGTCCGGACCGACACGCAGCCGAACGAGTGGTTCCCAGGGCACGTAGCCAACGTCAGCTCGCAGGGCGAGTTCACACCACGCAACGTGCAGACGCGCGCGCAACGCGCGGAAGTCGTCTTCGGCGTGAAAGTGATCGTCGACCCGAACCCGCGGCTGCACGCCGGGATGGCAGCCGAGGTCGATTTCGGCCTGAAAGGGCGCGCGGAGTGAGCGCGGAGATCGGCATCGACGTCCAGGGCGTCACGAAGGATTTCGGCAGGTTCCGCGCGCTCGACGACGTCACGCTCCAGGTGCCTCGCGGCGAAATCTTCGGACTCCTCGGACCGAACGGTTCCGGGAAATCAACGCTGATCCGCATTCTCTGCGGCCTCCTCGCGCCGACCGAAGGGCAGGCGTTCGTCGACGGGCTCGACGTCGAGAAGCAAGGTGAGGAGGTGCGCCAGCACATCGGCTACGTGTCACAGGCGTTCTCCCTCTACCGCGATCTCACGGTCGACGAGAACCTCGACTTCTTCAGTTCCATCTATCGCCTGAAGGGAAACGACCGGAAGGAGCGGAAGAAGTGGGCGATCGAGCTGACGCACATCACGCCGTACCGCGACCGGCTCGCAGGCGCGTTGTCGGGCGGCTGGAAGCAGCGGCTCGCACTCGCCGCCGCGCTGATGCACCGGCCGCGGGTGCTCTTTCTCGATGAGCCGACGGCCGGCATCGATCCGGTCGCACGGCGCGAGCTGTGGGACCTGCTATTCGAGCTCGCCGGCAGCGGCGTTACGTTCTTCGTCACGACGCACTACATGGACGAAGCGGAGCGCTGCGCGTCGGTCGCCTATCTCTACCTCGCGAAGCTGATCGTCAGCGGCCGGCCGGAGGAGCTCAAACAGCTCGACGAAGTGACGCCGAAGGGAACGCGGCGCGTTCAAGCCGAGGGGAAGGAGAGCGTTGCGGTGCTCATGACGAGCGCGAAGACACTGCCGTACATCAAGGCGGCGACGATCTTCGGAACTTCGCTGCACCTGTTGATCGACGCGAACGTCGACGACGAGAAGGTCGAGCAGGACCTCAAGAACTTCGGCTCGGGCGACGTCACGGTGCACCCGATCGCACCGACGCTCGAAGACGTCTTCGTGCAACTGACCGAGACGCGCGGCCGCGAGGTCGAAGCGCAACGCGCGGAGGCGAGTCGATGAACGGATTCTGGGCTGTCTTCCGCAAAGAGCTGACGCAGATGATCCGCGACCGCGGTACGTTCTTCTTCGCGCTGTTCGTCCCGGTCGGCGAGCTGATTCTCTTCGGCGTCATCGACATGAACGCCAAGAACATCCCGACCGTGGTCTTCGACGAGAGCAAGACGCAGGAGAGCCGCACGCTGATCACACAGTTCGGCGCGACCTCCTACCTGCAGGTCGTCGGCGAGGTGCATTCTCGCGACGAGCTGCAGCACGCGATCGTCTCCGGCGACGCGCAGGTGGGCGTCGAGATTCCGCCTGACTACGCGCGAAATCTCGCTTCGCAGCGCCAGGCGACCGTGAGTGTCGTCATCGACGGCTCTGACTCGAGCATCGCGTCGCAGGCGCTCAACGCAGCGAACGGCGTCGTTCTCCAGGAGAACCTCCGTCGCCTCATGGCGCGCGCCGGCACCGACGTGCAGGCGATCGATCCGCGTCCCGAGATGCTGTTCAACCCCGACATGCGGAGTGCGAACCTGCTCATCCCCGGCCTCATCGCGATCCTGCTCACGTTCTCGGGGACGATTCTCTCGGCGTTCGCCATCGTGAAGGAGCGCGAACGCGGAACGCTCGAACAGCTGATGGTCACCCCCGTCTCGCCGCTCGCCGTCGTTCTCGGCAAGATCCTTCCGTACCTCGGACTCGCCTATCTCGAACTACTGATCGTGCTCGTGCTGATGCGTGTCGCGTTCAGGGTTCCGATCCACGGCAGCATTGCCTTGCTCCTATCGCTGTCGAGCGTCTACCTCCTCGCTCTCCTCTCGTTCGGCCTACTGATCTCGTCGCAAGCCGCGACGCAGATGGAGGCGATGCAGCGCGCGATGGGCATCATGCTCCCGTCGGTACTTCTCTCGGGCTACATCTTCCCGATCGCCTCCCTCCCGCTGCCGCTCCAGGTCGTCTCGCACCTCCTCCCAGCGACCTACTTCATCCGAATCGCCCGAGGAATCATCATCCGCGGCGCCAGCTTCGGCGATCTCCTCAACCCGGTCCTAGCCTTGCTTGGCATCTCGGTCGTGTTGATCGCCGTTAGTGCACGTGCATTCAAGAAGACCGTGAGCTAACCTTCTGACATGGCAACCACGTTCACAGCCGTTTTCGAACCTGCAGAGGAAGGCGGCTACGTCGCATTCGTTGAGGAGTTGCCTGGCGCAATATCGCAGGGAGAAACGCTCGACGAAGCGCGGACCAACCTCAAAGAAGCCGTCGAGCTGATTCTCGAAACCAACCGAGAACTTGCTCTCGAGGGTGTCGACCCCGCGCACGTCGTCCGCGAAAAACTCGTGGTCGGCGAGTGAACGGTCACTTCTCGAGTGGAACCGGAATCTCGCGCGATTAGACGCCGATGTGGTGCTAAGCGGAACTCTTAGAGCACGTAACGCGACAAATCCTCATCCCGCACCGTATCCGCGAGCACGCGCTGGACGTAGGTCGCATCGATCGTGATCTGTTCGCCGGATCGGTCGCTGGCTTCGAAGGAGAGCTCGTCGAGGAGGCGTTCGAGGATCGTGTGGAGGCGGCGGGCGCCGATGTTTTCGGTCTTCTCGTTGACCGTCGCGGCGTAGCGGGCGATCTCACGAATGGCGTCTTCGGCGAAGGTAAGTTTCACGCCTTCAGTGCCGAGCAGCGCGACGTACTGCATGGTGAGCGCGTTCTTCGGTTCGCGGAGGATCAGCACGAAATCGTCTTCGGTGAGCGAGTCGAGCTCGACGCGGATCGGGAAGCGGCCCTGCAACTCCGGCATCAAGTCGGCTGGCTTGGACAGGTGAAACGCCCCGGCCGCGATGAACAGGACGTGGTCGGTCCGCACGGCGCCGTGCTTCGTGTTCACGGTC
>DASXIH010000665.1:0-14047 GCA_036498125.1 Thermoanaerobaculia bacterium | reverse complement strand
TCATCTTCGCGAGCACGTTGCGGTCGACGTCCTCGGAGAGGCGTCCCCAGGCTTCGTTTCGCAGCGCTTTCGAGGGCTTCAAAGAGCTGACGCCAAGGAGGGAAACGTTGCGGAGGATGAGCGGCCACACCGTTGTGTTAGCTCATGCGAAGCCGCCATACCGCAGCAGGCGACGGCGCCGCCGTACGCGGTTTCGGCGTAGACGTTCGACAGAATCGCGCCGCCGACGGTGTCCACCGCGCCGGCCCAGCGCTCGCTCTGCAGCGGTCCTTTCGCGCTCTCGATCTCGGCGCGCGGAACGATCGACGTTGCGCCGAGGTCGCGGAGATACGGCTCGAGCTCGGGACGCCCGGTGAGGGCGGCGACTTGGTATCCGCGCTGCGCGAGAAGATGCACGGCGAGCGAGCCGACCCCTCCCGCGGCGCCGGTGACGACCACCTCGCGATCGGACGGCTTCACGTCGTTCTTTTCGAGCGCGAGCACGCAGAGCATCGCGGTGAGACCGGCGGTACCGAGGCGCATGGCGTCGTCGGTCGAGAGCGCGTCGGGGATCTTCACGATCGTCTCGGCGCGGACGCGCTGCTTCGTCGTGTAGCCGCCGCCGTCCGTTTCGCCGAGGCCCTGACCGGTGCCGAGGACGCGATCGCCGGGGCTGAACTCGCTGGTGGACGACTCGGTCACCGTCCCGGCGAGATCGATCCCGACGACCAGGGGAAAGCGGCGGACGATTCGGCCCTTTCCGGTGACCGCGAGGCCATCCTTGTAATTGAGCGACGAATAGGCGACGTCGACGAGCACCTCGCCGCTCAGGTCGCTGACCGGCTTCTCCTCGAAAGCGACGTCGTTCTGTGCGCGCGCCACGAGGGCGCGAAAAGTGTCGGACATGGTGGCGGCTTTATAATCCAATGCACACGAACAGCGGAGGTTCCCATGGCCGAGTGGATCGACGTCGGCGCCATCGACGAGTTGTCGCGCAAGCCGCTGCAGGCGGTGAGCGCGGGGAGGACGAAGCTCGCCGTCTCGTGCGTCAACGGCGAGTTCGGCGTCGTCTCCGGCGTCTGCAATCACGTCGGCGGCCCCCTCGGCGAGGGACGGCTGAACGGCGACTTCATCGTCTGCCCGTGGCACAACTGGACATTCCATCGGACCAAAGGAACGGGCGAGCCGGGCTTCGAAGAGGACTGCGTCCCGCGCTACGACTTCAAGATCGAGGACGGACGGCTGCTCGTCGACGTCGCGAGCGGCACGCGGCGTTCGAAGAAGCCACACGAGCCGCATCCGCTCGCACGTCCCGTCGTTCGCGAGCCGGGACTCGTGCGTGTCGCCGGCATCTCGACGACGGTCATGGATCGCGCGAACCCGCGCTACTCGACCTCGGACGCGCTGCTCGACACAGCCATCAAGCACGCCCGCGAGACGCTCGGCGTCGAGACGCGGCTGCTCGCGCTCAACGCTTTGAACTTCCGTTCGTGCGAGGGCTACTACTCGAAGTCGGCGCAGGCGTGCACGTGGCCGTGCTCGATCACGCAGATGGATCCGAACGACGAGCTGGAGCAGGTGTACGAGGCGATCGTCCACTGGGCGGACGTCATCCTCGTCTCCACGCCGATCCGTTGGGGGAACGCCAGCTCGCTCTATTACAAGATGGTCGAGCGGATGAACTGCATCCAGAACCAGGTGACGATCCGCAACCGCGTGTTGATGAAGAACAAGGTGGCGTCGTTCATCATCACCGGCGGCCAGGACAACGTGCAGGCGGTGGCGGGGCAGATGCTCGGCTTCTTCGCAGAGATCGGATGCGTCTTCCCGCAGTTCCCGTACATCGCGCACTCGCGCGGCTGGACGGCGGAGGACATGGAGCGCAACATGGCGTTCGTGCGCGGCAGCGAGGAGTTGCACGACGGAGCACGGGCGCTGATCGCGCGGGCCGTCGACACGGCGCGGTTCATCATCACGCATTCGGAAGAGGAGGCGATGGTCGGACGCCGCGAGCCGCTGGTGCGCGCCGGGCGTAAGGCTTCGATGCCGATTCGCGCAGTCAACGCAGGGGAAAGTGCGGACGTATATGTCGAAGGCGAGCCGATGATGCAGGTCCACAAGGAGCAACAGCTCAGCGAGGGATAGCCATGTCGTTCTCCGATACCAGGCAGCAGCTTCATTGGGCGGCACAGGCGGCGGCGGGAGTCGGCCGCACGCTGTTGCCGCCGAAGCCGGATGACAGTCAGCAGAGTTTCGAGTGGTCGGATCAGCATCAGGCGATCGTGCAGGCGCCGGTGGAGGGGCGGTACCGCTCCGGAATCCGGTTGCGCGACATGACGCTGCTGCTGATCGACGACAAGAATTCGTCGAAGCAGGAGTTCCCCATGCACGCGCACACGCTCGACGACGGGTTCCACTTCTACGAGGAGAGCTTCGGGAAGATGATCGCGCGTCCTGGCGATGGGATTCCGACGCACAAGGTGGCGAACGGCGCGGTGTTCACGCCGCATCACGACGATCTCGACTCGCTCGCGGCGCAGTATTCAAACGCGAATGCGATCCTGCAGCGGTATCGCGCCAGTCATCCCGGCGCGAGCGAGGTGCGCCTCTGGCCGCATCACTTCGACATCGCGACGCTGATCGTCCTCGGCACCGACCACTCGATCGGCGCCGGCTACGTCGCAGGCGACACGCAATATCCGGAGCCGTACTGGTACGTCACGCCATACCCGTATCCTGCAGATCGATCCAACTACCGCACCCTCTCCCGGGGTTTCTGGAACACCGAAGGCTGGTTCGGCGCCGTCCTCCTGGGCAACACCGGCGCCGAGGAGTTTCTCGAAGAAGCGACGAGCGCGTTGCTGGAGCGGTGAGCGCTATCAACGAACGCGGACGGAGGCGCTCTTCTGCGAGGGTTTCTTCTTCTTGGAAACCTTCTTGACGGCGTGCTTTGCGGGCGGAGCCGGTAGCAGCGCCCCGTCCTTCGCGCCGATCGAGTTCACGTAGGCGACGAACGACTTGTAGAGCTTCTCGTCCTCGTCCTGCGGGCGGATCTCCGCAGACAGCTCGTCGATCGCCTCGCCGGTCTGGAGCTCGAGGCGGGAGTCGTGGAGGAGCATCTCCATCATGATGTCGCTGATGGCGAACTGCGTCGGCGGCTTCACGCCGTTGAGCGATGCGGCGTACGCGACGACGCGCCGCGTGATGGGCGCGAGCTCGCGGACGTTGCCGACGAGCGTCGTCTCGATGTGGCTGGCCGACGGCGTCGCGATGACGATCTTGCTGCGGCTGATGTCGTAGTCCGTGTCGGCGTTGACGATGCCGCACGTCGGCGGGAGGAACAGCTTGTCGCCCGGATTCGGATCGAGCGTGCGGTAGATGTTCGGCCGCAACAGCCGGCGCGAGTTGCAGGCGCTGATGATGATGTAGCGGATGCCGTCCGGCTCGAGGTGCTCCTGCAGCGCGCCTACCGAGATGTAGGAGCGATCCGCCTTCGGGTCGTAGCTCTTCTGCAGCTTCAGCCCGTTGCCATTCGTGCCGTGCGTTTCCAGAACGAGCGTCCGCACGCGGTTCTCGGGATGGAAGATGTTGTGCGTCCGGATGTCGTCGAGCACGCGGGTCCAGTCGGCGTCCTGGAAACAGGCGAAGCCGAGGGACTGGTAGAAGCGGCAATTGCCCTGGACCGACAGGTCGGGACTGAACACGACGCCGACGCCGTGTCCTAACTGGGAAAGGCGAGTCGCGTCGTCGTGGGGCCACGCGTCGGAGATCAACGCGTTCGTGTCGGTCGCGCGGGCGGGGAGGGTCAGCGCAACTGCCAGCAGCCCCGCGAGTAGTAGACGGTTTGGGAACATGGGCAACCCTCTGCCCTCTGTTCTATGCGGCCTTGATGCCTACCTCGTCAATTGACGGAGCGCACCCTTCAGGAGTGCCGACAACTCCGCGTCGTTGCCCAGCTCCTTCCGGGCATTCGTGAGGGCGATGTCCGCCTGCGCCTGCTTGTAGCCGAGGTTCACGAGAGCGGAGATGACGTCGTCGTCGATCGAGGAACGGGTGGGGGTGGCGGCAACGGCCGCTCGCTCTCCCGCGGCGAAGACGAGCTTGTCGCGCAGCTCGAGGCAGATGCGCTCCGCGGTCTTTTTCCCGACGCCCGGGATCGACGACAGCTTCCGCGCGTCGCTCCGCGCGATCGCGTCCGCGAGATCGGGCGCATCGATGCCCGAAAGGATCTTCTGCGCCAGCGTCGGCCCGATCCCCGAGATCGAGATCAGCTTCTCGAACGCAAACTTCTCGTCGGCCGTAGCGAAACCGTACAGCGCCAGCGCGTCCTCGCGGACGTGCGTGTAAATGTCGAGCGAGACGTCCGGATGCCCTTCGAGCCGGTAATAGGTCGAGAGCGAGATGTGGATCTCGTACCCGACGCCCCCCGCGAGCACCACGGCGCGCGTCGCGTCGAGCTGTTTCAGTTTTCCTTCGAGATAGCCGATCATCAATAGAGTTTAGAATGACAGCGGAATTGGCGGGCGCGCGCCATGCTTTCATAGATCGAGGCATTCACGATGGCTGCACCGAGCAACATTCTCACGTTTCTTGAAACCGTCGGGCGCGGCACGAGCGCCGAAACGGCGTCGCCTTCGCCCTCCCGCTCGCCGTCGTCCAGCCAACCAGTGGACTCCAACACCGTGCACCGCATCATCGGCGTTCTCAGCGCGCAGCCGGACATCGAAGTCGGCCGCTTGCAGCAGGTGGCCGAGGTCGACATCTTCGAGCTCGGGCCCGCTTTGAAACGCCTCGTCAGCCTTGGTGCGATCGAGATGGTCGGGACGGGATCTGCGCAGAAAGTGATGCGCGGGCCGAACTGGGACAGCCTGATCAGCGTCCTCACGTAGTCACTTCAACGGAGACGTGCTTTTCCACGCCCTCATTCGTGGCGCGGATGATGGTCTTTCCGAGCGCCTTGCCGGTGATGATTCCGTTCGGGGCAACTTCGGCAATCGTCGCCTGATCGGATGACCACGTGACCGTCCGGCCGGAGAGGGAAGTCTTATCGGCGTCGCCCGCCTTACAGGTTGCCGTCAACTCGGTCGACTCGCCGACTTTCACGGTCGCGGATAGCGGATCGATGACGATGCTGCCTGTTTTCTGAATCTGGTCAAAGAGCTGCTGGATCGCAGTCCCGAGGACGTCGATGCCGATGATGTTCATCAGCTTGAGTCCTAGATTCTTCGCCTTTGTGTCGTCATCGAGCGTCGTGTTGGCGTCGAGGCCGTTGACTTCGTCGGCAACGCTCTTTTGCTCGTCTGATGGAACGTTCTGCATGAGCGCCATGGCGAAGGTGGGGAGCGCCACTTTGGCCCGTGTGAACGACACGCCGTTCATGACGACCGATATCTGCCGCGCTCTCTCGTTCGCCCTCAGGCGGTCGACCGCACGATCGGTAGCCTTCAGCATGACTTGAAGAAACGCAATCGGCCCGATTCCGATGTCCTGGTCGCCCTGCCTAAAGGTGAACACCGAGGTGCGAAAGAAGGCCATCGCTCCGAACCCCGCCAGCAGAATCTGCATGACGATCAGACGCTCGCCAGTCTGCCCCTTCATGATGTCGAAATGCCAGACCACATACATGGCGAAGCCGGATGCAGCAGCGTTGATCAGAATGTAGAGAATGGCCGGCGTGGTGGTGAGGGCGCGCTCGGGCGCGTCGCGATAGCGCGCGACGAGCTCGCCGAGACCGACTGCCCCACCGATGTAGATGGCGGCGAGGTAACGTCGATAGAAAAGCGTCCCGGCAGGCCAGAAGACCGCGACGGCGGCGAGAATCAATAGCGCGGCCTCCAGGACGCGCCGCTGCCTTTGGGACATTTCGACGGAATTGTAGCGCCCGCGGCCTGAAACCTACTTCTTCCGCCACCGCACACCCGCGGGGGTGTCTTCGAGGATGATGCCGCGGGCGAGGAGGTCGTCGCGGATGCGGTCGGACTCGGCGAAGTTGCGCGACTTGCGGGCGGCCTGGCGCGCTTCGATCAGCTTCTCGATCTCTTCGGCGAGCGAGCGGTCGCGTTTCGGATAGATGTCGAGCACGGGATCGACTTTCCGCAGCGCTTCCCGCAGCCCCTCGGCATCCCCCGCAGTGATGCGGCCGGCGTCCATGGCGACGTTCGCGTCGCGGATGAACGTGAAGAGGGCGCCGAGGGCGCCGGCGGTGTTCAGGTCATCGTCCATCGCCTCCTGGAAATCGGCGAGGAACTTTCCGATCAGCGCGTCGGCGCTGTCGTCGGCGTGCGCGGCGTCGCGCGGCGCCGAGGCTGCCACGTCGTCGAGGCGGAGGAAGAACGACTCGATCCGGTCGATCGCGCTCTTCGCGTCGTCGAGCGA
This sequence comes from Thermoanaerobaculia bacterium, assembly GCA_036498125.1. Taxonomy (GTDB): domain Bacteria; phylum Acidobacteriota; class Thermoanaerobaculia; order Gp7-AA8; family Gp7-AA8; genus DASXHZ01. Next base: position 7,693 of record DASXIH010000665.1, on the reverse strand, counting down.
CTGCTGCGTGAAGTTGAGCTTCGTGCGATGCGGCACTGAGAGGAGCGCGTAGCGGAGCACGATCGGCTCGTAGTCCATCGCGACGATCTCGTCGAGCGTGTAGATGTTGCCGACCGACTTCGACATCTTCTGCGAGTCGAGGTTGAGGTGCTCGCCGTGGATCCAGAAGCGGACGAACGGCTTGCCGGTCGCGCCTTCGCTTTGCGCGATCTCGTTCTCGTGGTGCGGGAAGATCAGGTCGACCGCGCCGGTGTGGATGTCGAACGTCTCGCCGAGGAGCTGCATCGACATCGCGGAGCACTCGAGGTGCCAGCCGGGGCGTCCTGCGCCGATCTCCGTCTGCCACGACGGCTCGTTCTCCTTCTTCGCCTTCCAGAGGACGAAGTCGCGCGCCGACTCCTTCTCGTACTCATCCGACTCGATGCGCGAGAACTCGCTGGTCGTGTCGATCTCGACGCGCGAGAGCTTGCCGTAGCCGGGGAGGGTTCCGACGCGGAAGTACGTCGAGCCGTCGGCGACGTAGGTGTGGCCGCGCTCCTTCAGCGTCTCCACGAGATCGACCATCTGCGGGATGAAATCGGTGGCGCGGGGGTAGGCGTCGGCGGGGCGGATGCGGAGCTTCTGCAGCGAGTCGTGGAAGTCGTCGATGAACGGCGCCGTGTAGTCGAGGATGTTCTTCCCCGCTGCGTTGGCGTTCCTGATGATCTTGTCTTCGACGTCGGTGATGTTCATGACCTGCTTGACGCGGAGGCCCCGCCACTCGAGATAGCGGCGCAGCAGGTCGCTCCAGAGAAACGTCCGCAGGTTCCCGATGTGCGGCCGGTTGTAGACCGTCGGGCCGCACGAATACATCTTCACCTCGCCCGGGACGAGGGGGACGAACGTTTCTTTTTCACGCGTCAGCGTGTTGAAGAGCTTCAGTTCGGACATCGGCCGTGGAGTATAACGTCCGGCCGATGCTCACTCGGATGACGTTTGCCGATCGTTTTGGCGACCACCCTCTCTTCGGAATGGTCCATCTCCGGCCGCTACCCGGCGCGCCGCTCTTCGACGGCTCGATGGATCGCGTCATCGACGCGGCGCTGGCCGACGCGCGGGCGATCTGTGACGGCGGCGCGGCGGGGCTGGTGTTCGAGAACTTCGGCGATCGGCCGTTCGTGCGTGGGCGCGTGAGTGCGGAAACCATCGCCGCGATGACGCGCGTGATCGCGGAGGTCGCGCGTGCGGTGCACCTGCCGTTCGGCGTGAACGTGTTGCGGAACGATGCGCGTTCGGCGCTGGCGATTGCAGCGGCAACCGGCGCGGCGTTCATCCGCGTCAACGTGCACACCGGCGTCATGGTCACCGATCAGGGAGTGATCGAAGGGGAGGCGGCGGAGACGCTGCGGATGCGTGCGGCGCTCGCCCCGCACGTCCTGATCTTCGCCGACCACCTCGTGAAACACGCGACACCGCCGCCGGGCGTCGACGTCGTGCAGTCCGCGAAAGACCTCCGGCTGCGGGGCCTCGCCGACGTCGTGATCGTCAGCGGCAGCGAGACGGGAGCCGCCGCCGATCCCGATCGGCTCGCAACGCTGCGCGACACGATCGACGCGCCGCTCCTGATCGGCAGCGGCCTCACGGCGGACAACGCCCGCGCCTACGCCGATGCGGACGGCGCGATCGCCGGCACGTCGATCAAGCGCGATGCGGACGTCGACTCGCCGGTCGATGTCCGACGAGTCGAAGATCTCGTGAAGGCGTTCAGATCGAACGGCGCCCCGTGATCAACTGGAAGATCAGCACGATCACGGCGATGACGAGCAGGATGTGAATCAGCCCGCCGCCGACGTGAAATGCGAACCCTCCGAGCCAGAGGATCAGCAGGATGACGATGATCAACCACAACAGATTTCCCATGCGGGCGGACTCAGCACGGACCGTGCCCATCGGACGAATCGTCGTTGCGGTCCTGATCCTCATCGCGCTGGCCGTCTATTTCCGTCCGCTCGCCGTCTTCGGCGCCGCGCGCCGCGCCTGGCTCTTCGCGCACGGCTTCCGCGGACGTGAAACGCGCGTCGGCTCGTGGCGTATCCATTACTACACCGGCGGCGACGGCCCGCCGGTCGTGCTCATTCACGGCCTCGCAAGCCGCGCGGACGACTGGGCGTCGTTCCTCCCGACGCTCGCTTCCCATCACCGCGTCTACGCCCTCGATCTCCTCGGGTACGGCAGCTCCGATCGCCCGCGCAGCGCCGACTACTCGATCGCGCTCGAGACCGACGTCGTCCGCGGCTTCCTCGACTCGTTGCACATCGCCCGCACCGATCTCGCCGGCGTCTCGATGGGCGGCTGGATTGCGCTGAAGCTCGCCTCCGAGCATCCGGAGCGCGTGCGCAAACTCGTCCTCATTGACAGCGCCGGGTTCAACTTCCCGACCACGCTCACCGCCGACTCGTTCACGCCTCATGACGTCGCGGAGATCCAGAAGCTCATCAACCTCCAGACGAACCGCGCGCCACACATCCCGGCGTTCGTCGCGCGCGACTTCCTCCGCGTCAACCGCGAGCACGCCTGGATCCTGAAGGCGCAATTCACGTCGATGCTCTCCCGCCGCGACCTGATGGACGGCCGCGTCGCCACCGTGACGATGCCGACCCTCCTTCTCTGGGGCACCCGCGACCTGCTCATCCCATACTCGGTCGCCATTCGCATGCAGCACGAGCTCCCGAACGCCCAACTCGTGCCGCTCAACGGCTGCGGCCACCTCGCGATCATCGACTGCAAGGAGACGGCGTGGCCCGCGATCGAGAGGTTCCTGATGTAGGGGCCGGCTCTCAGCCGGCCCAAGGTGCGGCTAAGAGCCGCACCCTACAACAAATCGCTCGGCAAGCGCGGCGACGCGAGCAACTCTCCGAACACGCGCCAGCGCTTCGCAGGCGAAGAGCCCGCGTGGCGCTCCACGTACTGGCGCACGAGGTCCTTGCCGAGGTTGTAGTTGATGACATAGCTCCGGTATTGGTCGAAGAACTTCACGCGCTGGCGGGCGCGCGGGGCGGTGGAGAGCGCGTACTTTTCAAGCCACTTCACCGCTTCGTCGGCTGTGATCTCGCCGTTGAGGTAACGCCGCGCCGCTTCGTTGCCGGCGTATCCGAGCTTGTTCACCAGCTCCTGGACCCGGTAGTACTTCTCCGCCTTGGACGCGTCGAGCCCCGCGATCGGGAAGAGATGCGTCTTCTCCCACTCCGCGCGCTCGTTCCCCGGGAACGCGATGTCGATCCCGTAATTCGCGCTCCCCTCGGCGATCAGCGACTGCGGACTGAAGAGCGGGTAGACCGAGAACTCCTGCCATCCGCGGTCGCGTACGAGATTCTTCTCGAGCAGCGAGTTGTAGACGTGATGCCCCGGGTAACCCTCGTGACACGCCAGATCGATCGCGCGGTCGATGTAGATCGGCAGGTCGGTGTTGACCTGGATCAGGCTCTTGTAGTGCCCCTGATACCAGTTGTACCCGCTCCACGACTTGTTCGTGACGTATTCGACCGTGAAGCTCTCGCCGGCGGGGAGCGTCATGTGCTGCAGCGTCCGCGAACGGCAGCCGTCGATGGCCGCCTTGAAGACGTCGTCAAGCTTGTCCTTCGGTATGACGAAGTCTTTCTTGAAGTCGTCGAGACGCGCGGCGAGTGATCCCTTTCCCGGCAGCTCGCGGCCGAGATCGCGCAGCAGCCCTTCGAAGTACTCCTCGCTGTTGTGCGGCGCGACCGCGTCGTAGAGCGCCTTCGACTCCTCGTCGAACTTCAGCTTCTTTCCCTCGAGGATCTCCACCCTCGCGATGAGCGCCGCGGTCTGGCGCGTCAGGTACTGCAGGCGGAGCCGCGCCATCGCGTCGTGCGGCGGCTCCATCGCCGCCAGCTCGTCATGCAGCGCCGTCGCGCCGTGATGGATCTCGCCGAGCGACGGCTTCTTCTCCCGCATCGACGCGCGCCACTCCGGCGGACCGTAATATGCGTCGACGTAATCGGGATCGTGCTCGCCCATCGCGAGGACGAGCTTCACGTAACTCTCCGCGGCTCGGTTCATCGGCTTCGGATCGTATGACGAGGACGACGCGCACGCGAAGAGGAAGAGAAAAAGTGCGGTTCGCGCCCTCATTTCGTCACCGCGTGCGGCCGCATGATGTCGGAGAGCACGTCCGGACGGTCGGCGATCCGTTCGAGATGCGGATGCCGCTCGCCGTCGTGATAGTCGATGTGGAACGTGCCGGAGAACGAGGTCTGCTCGGCGACGACGTCGATCGGCTTCGCGGTTCCCTTGGCAGCGCGGATCTCCTCGAGCAGCGCGTCGCCGTCGTACTTGCGGCCGTTCACCGACGTCACCTTCATGCCCGGCATCAGGCCGGCGGCGTACGCCGGAGAGCCGAACACGACGTCGGTGATCGTGCCGTCCGACTTCACCCACATGCCGAGGGAGAAACTGACGTCGGTCTGTTTGGCGAGCCGCTCGCGGAGCGATTCGTACCAATTGGGCGTGTCGTTCCAGACGAGCCGCCAACCGGCCTGCTCGAACGCGTTCAGCGGAGGATGCGGGGTGACACGGTAGACGCGCGCCTCGATGAATGACCGCCAGTCGTTCGGCGTCACCGCATTCAGATTCGCCGCGACTTCGTTGAGCGTGTACGGCTTCACCATCGGCGCGCCGCCCGGCGCCCCGAAGAAGAGCTTCGCGAAGTCGTCGAGCGATTTCGCGCCGTTGGTCTTCGCGCGGATCGTCGTGTCGACGTCCAGCCATACCGGCAGCATCTCGTCGTAGTAATCGAGGGAACGGCGGTAGGGGACCTCCTCATTCGGTGCAAGCCCCATTGCCGAGACGCCGACCGCCGTGTCGACGAGCGGCCGCCAGTTTCGGCCCGGACGGTTGCGGTCGAGGTTTCCCGCCACGTACGCCGCGAACTCGCGGTCCTCCTCGGGTGTCCGCATGCCGCTGCGCGCGCTCAGCACGAAGTCGCCGAGGTAGCGCGTCATCCCTTCGTAGACGTAGAGCAGCTCGCCGACCATCGGAGCCTGGTAGTCGGACGTCGCGAGACCGAGGGGACGCCGGTACTTGCCATTCCACGAGTGGACGAACTCGTGCGACAGGATCGTGATCGCGCGCGCCGTCTCGTCGCCGCCCGTCAGCCCCTTCTCGACCTGCCGGATGTCGGTCGACTCGTGATGTTCCAGCCCTTGCGGCTCGAGGAGATCGCTCAGCGTGACGAGCCACGTGTAATGCCGGTAGTGGCGGGCGCCGAAGAGCGCGTCGGTCTCCGCGACGAGACGGCGGATGTTGTCGATGCGCGCGTCGTTCATTCCGAGTGCGGACGCCGAATCGGCCGTGATGGTGACGTGCTCGGCGCCGTTGTCCGCGACCGGCACGATCCGCTGGTAGTCACCCGCCACGATCGGCGAGTCGACGAGCGTGGTGAGCGAGACCGGCTGGAAGTCGATGCGGCCGGCTGCCTGCGCCGCGATCGGGAGGGCCGTGTCGAACTTCCATCCGGCGGGTAAGCGCACCGACGCCTTGAAGGTGAGAGAGTCGGTGTCGGTGCCGGCGGGATAGAGCACCACCTGATTGAACAGAATGAGGCCGAGGTGCTGCGTGGCGTTCGCCGATTCTCCGTAGCCGCCGCCGAACGTCGCGGAGGGCGACAGGTAGTCGAAATCGACGTCGATCGACGCCAGGCCGACGGGGACGTTGAGGTGGAATGCGAACGGATCGACGAGGTCGCGCGTCCAGGCCAGCTCAGTGCCGTGTGCCGTCTTCACATGCAGTCCCGCGAGCTGCGTGATCGGCCCGGTCGGCATGTGCTCGCCCGGAATCCATTTCGGATAGACCAGCGTGAGCGGCCCCTCTTTCGCTGCGATGGCGAGGTGCGTGTGGAACACCCCGCGCCGGCAGTCGGTGGCGTCGACCGCGACGCTGTTCTGCGCGAAGGTGGCGACGGCGAACAGGGTGAATGCGAGGAGCGATAAGGCGCGCTTCATGGGGGTACGTTATCGCACGCGGGGTTGCGAGGTTACGAGGTTGCGAAGTTACGAACCCCGTAACCTCGCAACCTCGTAACCCGTGTATCTTTCCCGCCGCATGAGCCTCGCCGCACTCGCCCTCTACGCCTCACTCGCCTCGACCAACCCGTTCGCGAAGGAGTCGACCCTTCCATTCCACGCGCCGCCCTTCAACGAGATCAAAGACAGCGACTACCAGCCTGCCATCGAAGAGGGGATGAAAGAGGAGGAGGCGGAGATCGAGGCGATCGCGAACAACGCGGCGAAACCGACGTTCACCAACACCATCGAGGCGATGGAGAAGTCGGGCGCGTTGCTTCGCCGCTCCCAGCGCGTCTTCGGCGCGGTGACGCAGTCGAACACCAATCCGACGCTGCAGAAAGTGCAGGCGGAGCTCGCGCCGAAGTCGGCCGCGCACCGCGATGCGATCTACCTCAACCCGAAGCTCTTCGCGCGCGTGAAGTCTCTCTACGACGAGCGTTCGTCGTTCAAAGGGGAGGAGAAGACGCTCGTCGAGCGCTACTACCGCGACTTCGTCCGCGCCGGCGCCCTGCTCTCCGACGCCGACAAGGAGAAGCTCAAGGCGATCAACAAAGAAGGGTCGAAGCTCGGCACCGACTTCCGCAAACGCGTCCTCGGCGACACGAATGAGTCGGCGATCGTCATCGACGACGTCAAGGAGCTCGAGGGCCTTCCCGCAGCCGACGTCGCCGCCGCGGCCGCCGCCGCGAAGAGCCGCGGGCTCGAAGGCAAGTGGGTCCTCACGCTCCAGAACACCACCCAGCAGCCGCCGCAGGCGTACCTGAAGAACCGCGCCCTCCGCGAACGCCTCTTCAAGGCGTCGACGATGCGCGGCGATCACGGCGGCGACAACGACACCACCGCGATCATCACGCGCATCGCCCAGCTCCGCGCCGAGCGCGCGAAGCTCCTCGGCTTCAAGACCTACGCGGACTTCGGCCTCGAAGACCAGATGGCGAAGACGCCCGCGAACGCCATCAAGCTGATGACCGACATGGTGCCCGCCGCCACCGCGAAAGCGCGCGGCGAGGCGGCGCGCATGCAGAAGCTCATCGACGACCAGCACGGCGGCTTCCAGCTCCAGCCGTGGGACTGGCAGTACTACGCCGAGCAGGTGCGAAAAGCCGACTACGACGTCGACGACGAACAGGTGCGGCCGTACTTCGAGCTCGACCGGGTGCTGCAGGACGGCGTCTTCTTCGCCGCCACGAAGCTCTACGGCATCACGTTCAAGGAGCGCCACGATATCCCGCCCTACGCCCCCGACGTCCGCGTCTTCGAGGTGTTCGACAAAGACGGCAAGCCGCTCGCGCTCTTCTACGCCGACTTCTTCTCGCGTCCCGGCAAGGCCGGCGGCGCCTGGACCGGCGGGTTCGTCGGCCAGTCCTCACTCCTCGGCACGCAACCGGTCGTCTACAACGTCGAGAACATCACCAAGCCGGCCGCCGGGCAGCCGGCGCTGCTGACGTTCACCGAAGTCACGACCATGTTCCACGAATTCGGACACGCGCTGCACGGCATGTTCTCGAAGGTGAAGTACCCGACGCTCTCCGGCAGCAGTGTGCCGCGCGACTTCGTCGAGTTCCCCTCCCAGTTCAACGAGCACTGGGACCTCGAGCCGGCTGTGTTCGCGAACTACGCGAAGCACTACA
>DASXIH010000664.1:0-2237 GCA_036498125.1 Thermoanaerobaculia bacterium | reverse complement strand
CGGTTTGTGTAGGGGCCGGCTCTCAGCCGGCCCAGAACAACCCAGGGCAGGCTAAGAGCCTGCCCCTACACCTTCTTCTTTCTCTTTGGCGAGCGTTTCCCACTTGCCGTAAAGCAGATCGATCATCGATTTGAGATCGTGGTTCTGCTGCTGGATCTTCCTGACGCGTTCTCCGTCGCGGAAGACCTCCTCGGAACAGAGGAGCGTGTCGTTGCGCTCGCGCTCCCGTTCAGCCGCGGCGATCCGCTCTTCGAGCGCCGACATCTCTTCGTCGATCTTCTTGACCCGCTTGTCGCGTTTCCGCTGCTCGCCGCGGTCGACATGCGCCTTCGGTTCGGTCTTCGTTGGAAGGACCGGTTGTACATGGACAACCTCGACCTTCTCAGGAATCGCCGTCCCCTCCTTGAAGCGCTCGACGAGATCCGTGTAGTTGCCCGAATACACGGCCGCGCGTCCGTCCTCGACAAGGATGATGTTCTCCGCCACGCGGTCGATGAAGTAGCGGTCGTGCGAAACCACGATCAGCGCGCCGGTGAACCGCTCCAGCGCTTCTTCGAGTGCTTCGCGCGTGTAGACGTCGAGGTGATTGGTCGGCTCGTCGAGCAGCATTAGGTTGCCGCCGACGAACATGATCTTTGAGAGCGCCAGGCGCCCCTTCTCGCCGCCCGACAGATCGCGCGTCTTCTTGAACACGTCCTCGTCGAAGAACGAGAACTGCGCGAGGTAGTTCCGCACCTGCTCCTCGGTCTGCGTGGTGTCGAGGTTCCAGATCTCGTCGATGACGCTCCCCTTCGGATTCAGGTCGCCGAGGGTCTGGTCGTAGTAGCCGACGTGGACGTTGTGGCCGTACGTGAGCGTGCCGCCGAGCGGTTGCAGCCGCGACGCGAACGTCTTCAGCAGCGTCGACTTGCCGGACCCATTCGGCCCCATGATCGCGTACCGCTCTCCGCGCCGGATCGTGATCGAGAAATCGTGGACGATCGGCTTCGCTTCATAGCCGGCCGTCAGCTTGCCCACCGTCAGCGCAATCGCCCCGGAGCGTGGCCCGGCGTCCAGCTTGAAGTTCGCGAGCGTCTCGTCCGTCTCCGGCCGCTCGATCTCGTCGAGCTTGCCGAGCATCTTGCGGCGCGACTTCGCCTGCTTCGTCTTCTGGCCCGCGAGGTTGCGGCGGATGAACTCCTGCGTGTCGGCGATGTACTCCTGCTGCCGCTCGTAGTCCTTCGCCTGCTTCTCCATCCGCTCCGCGCGGAGTTGGAGGAACTTCTCGTAGTTGCCCGGATACTCGATCAGCTTCCCGTGCGCCAGCTCGATGATCTTGCCGACCGTGCGGTTGAGGAACGTCCGGTCGTGCGAGATGACGAGGTAGCTCCCGCTGAACGACTGCAGGAACTCCTCGAGGAACTCGATCCCCTTCAGGTCGAGGTGGTTCGTCGGCTCGTCGAGCAGCAGCAGATCGACGCGCGTGAGCAGCACCCGCGCGAGCATCGCCCGGTTCTGCTGCCCGCCGCTGAACTCCGCGATCGGCCGCTCGAACTCTGTCTTCTCGAACCCGACGCCGGTGAGCACCCGCTCGACCTCGGCGTGCAGCGTGTAGCCGTCCGCATGCTCGTAGTCGTGCTGCAGCTCCGCGTACTTTTCGAGCAGCTTTTCGTGATCGGACCTCGAGACGTCGGCGAGGTCATGCTCGATCCCCCGCATCTTCCGCTCGATCGCCAGCACGTTTTCGAACGCCGTCTCGACGTAGTCGAACAGCGACATCCCCGGCTCCGCGTCGAGGTGCTGCCCGACATGCCCGATCGTCAGCCCCGACGAGCGGAACATCTCCCCGCGGTCCGGGTCCTCCTGCCTCAACAACAGCCGGAAAAGCGTCGTCTTCCCGGCCCCGTTGCGCCCCACCAGCCCAACGTGCTCCCCAGGATTGTGCTGCCACGTGACCCCACGCAGGATGTCGTGCGGCCCGTAGCTCTTCTCGATGTTCTCGAAGCGATAGAGCATGCAGTTCTGACGGTTACACTACCCGTATGCGTTTGGCCGTCAACATCGATCACACCGCCACTATTCGCGAGGCTCGCAAGTCCGACGAGCCCGATCCCATCGCTGCCGCCGTCATCTGCGAGCTGGCGGGGGCGCAGGGGATCACGGTGCACTTGCGGTCCGACCGGCGTCACATTCGGGACCGGGACGTGGAGTTGTTGCGGCGGTCCGTGTCGACGCACCTGAACGTCGAGATGGCGGGG
>DASXIH010000663.1:0-3736 GCA_036498125.1 Thermoanaerobaculia bacterium | reverse complement strand
CCACAATCCGTAAATCACGTATTGACAGGCTGCCGGTCGCCGCGTTATCCGTTCGCCATGAAGACCTTCATTCTGACGGCCACGGCCATATTCACGGCAACTCTCTGTCTCGCCGACGCGAACGTGCAGGAAAAGACGCAGGTGCACATCGGCGGAGCGATCGGCGGCATCGCCAACGCCTTCGGCGGCAGGGCGACGCACGAAGGGATCACGAGCGACACGTTCGTCAAAGGAAACCGCCGCGCGCGGGCGACCGAGGGAAGCAGCGAGATCGTCGACCTCGATGCCGAGAAGGTCTACAAGCTCGACCTCGGCCGCAAGACGTACACCGTCGAGACGTTCGATGAGATCCGGAAGCGCTTCGAGGAGCAGAAGGAGCGCTCGGAGCAGAGACGCGCCAGACAGGACAACGGCGGACAGCCGCAGCAGGGAACGGAGTACCAGGTCGACATCGACGTGAAGGACACCGGCCAGAAGCAGGCGATCAACGGCTACGACACGCACGAAGTCGTCACCACGGTCACCGTCCACGAGAAGGGGAAGCCGATCGAGAAAGCCGGCGGCAGTATTTTCAAGGCCGACATGTGGATCGGGCCGCGGATCAAGGAGATGAAGGAGATCTCCGATTTCGAGCGCCGCTACCTCGCGAAGCTGTACGGGAAGGAGTTCGGCGCCGCCGACATGCAGCAGATGGCGATGCTGATCGCGACGAATCCGATGTTCGCGAAGGCCGCGAAGGCGTTCGCCGACAAGCGCTCCAGCTTCGACGGCACGCCGATCCGGACGATCCTGACGTTCGAGTCGGTCGCCGGGACGGAGCAGCAGGCGAGCGGCGACGAGGGTGGCGGCGCGCCGAGCGGCATCGGCAGCGCCATCGGCGGACTGATGAAGCGCGCGCGCCGGCGCGACGCCGACAGCGGCCCGCAGCGCTCGACGCTCTTCGATTCGACGAGCGAGATCCTGAAGGCCTCGGCGACCGCGACGTCGGCCGACGTCGCGATCCCGGCCGGGTTCACGCAGAAGTAGCGATTTTCTTGGAGGCGCGAACGCCCTCGTCCGCCCAGCCGCGCGTCAGCGCGGCTTCGCCGCGCCGGGCGGACGAGGGCGTCCGCCACTCCAGTCAGGAAACGAGTTCGTCGAGGAGTTGGTCCTTCTCGCGCCACAACTGATCGACCCACGTCTTGAAGCGGTCACGCACCGGTCCCGGGCGCGTGACCGCTTCGTCGTAGAACTCGCGGGGCACCTCGACGCGGCGCGCCCGAACGGCGATCCGCGGAACGCGGTTGGTCACGAACTGCCAGAACGTGACGTCGCCATGCGGGTAGGCGAGGGTGACGTCGAACGTAGCATCGAGCAGGTCGCCCATCGACGCGAGCACGAATCCGATGCCGCCGATCCGCGGGCGAAGAAGGTGGCGGTACGGTGAGTCCTGGTCGTCGCGCTTCTCGCGCGTGAATCGCGTCCCCTCGAGAAAATTCGCGATCGCCACAGGCACCTTGCGGTACTTGCGGCAGGCGCGGCGCGTCGTCGCGAGGTCCTCGCCGCGCTTCTCCGGATGCGCCTCGAGGAACTCCGGCGTGTGGCGCTTCATGAAGGGGAAGTCGAGCGCCCAGCAGCCCTGGCCGGCGATCGGGAACCAGATCAGCTCGTGCTTGAGAAAGAAGCGGAGGAACGCCGCTCGCTGATGGAAGATCCGGCAGAGGACGAAGATGTCGACCCAGGAGACGTGGTTCGCGACGATGAGGTAGTGCCCGTCGTAGCCGCCGGTCTCGACGCCGCTGACGTCCCATGTTGTGGCGAGCATGCGGTCGAAGATCCGGTTGTTTCCTTCGACCCACTTTTCGGCGAGCCCGACGAGGAACTTGACGACCGGGACGCGCCTCCGGCCCGGCAGCAGGAACTTGACGATCCCGCCGAGGAAGATCGGAGTGCCCCAGAGAACGAGGTTGAAGAGGAGAAGGACGATCGTGGCGATGCCGCGAAGCATCAGCGCGCTCCTCGGGCGGATGTGACAGCGCGGACGATACCGGCGACCGCCAGAGCCACGCAGAACGCGAAAGCGGCGCTACGCCAGTCGAGGTCTCGCCAGCCGCCGAAGTCGAGGATCGTCGCTGCGACGCCGGCGCCGAGCGCCGCAATCAGCGCGGTGACAAGTTCCGTCTTCCAATGCGTTTGCGGCGAAAACGGAATGATCCTCGCAATCAGGAAGGCAGCAATGCCGGACACGACCCACGACGCGACTCCCACGCGCTGATTATCGACATCCTCCGGTTAGCACGGAAATCGCATCAGGCCGCCACAGGAGAGCACATGGAGACACAGGCCGCAGCGCATTCGAACGACAGGAGCAACAAGATCCTCGCCATCGAGGACGATCCCGAGGTGCTGGCGCTCTACAAGTCGTACCTGCAGAAGCGGGGCTACGACGTTCTGTCGGCTGGCGGCGCCGTCGAGGCGATGAACATCCTGCAGACGAATCCGGACACCCGCCTCATCCTCCTCGATCTCAACCTCCCCGGCATGAGCGGCGAGGAGTGGATCGCCTGGTACCTCCAGCAGGGCAAGCAGACGCCGGTCGTGGTTGCGTCAGGAAAAGGAGACATCCTGACCATCACAAAGGGCAACAACATGACCGCGGCGCTGACGAAGCCGTTCCACATGGAGGAGCTGCAGGAGCTGATCGAGGTGCTGCTCGCCGACGACTGGCACGAGCAGGTGAGCATCGACAAGAAGACGCACTGACCTCCCAATTTATCCCGAGCGCAGCGAGGGATCATTGGATCAGCCGGCGTAAACCAACCGTTAGACGCGAGACGCTCCCCTGATCCCTCGCTTCGCTCGGGATAAACTCTAAGCTACCCGTCGTTCCCGATCGCTTCGACCGGGCAGTTATCCATCGCGTCCTTGCAGAGGATCTCTTCGTCAGGCGTCTCCGGCTGTTTGAAGATGTGTGAGAAGCCCTCCTCGTCGTTGCGCTTGAAGTTCTCGGGAGCGGTCTCGCGACAGAGGTCGCAGTCGATACATTGGGTATCGACGTAGTAGCGTCCGCCGGGCTGGCCAGGGACTTTGTCGTTGGGATCTGCCATAGACTCGGCCTGACCAAACGAGGGGTAACGATGAAAAGATTTCTCTCTCTTCTCACGCTCTGTTTCGCCGTCTCCGCGCTCGCGCAGACGCCTCCCACGCTGTTGGAATCCGTCACGGTCACCGGGACCGGCAGGGCGAAACTGACGCCCGACCGCTATTCATTCAACGTCGGGGTGCAGACGATCGCGGCGACCGTCGACGATGCGGTGCGCGAGAACAACGAGCGCGTCGCCTCCGTCATCGATGCGCTGAAGAAGTCCGGCGCCACGGCGGCTGAGATCCGGACGTCCAACTTCAGCATCTATCCGCAGCAGAATTACGAGCAGGGAAAACTGCCGCAAGTCACCGGCTACCAGGTGAACAACAGCGTCACCGTGACGCGCGACAAGATCGGCGACGCAGGAAAGCTGCTGCAGGCCGCGCTGAACTCCGGCGTGAATACGTCCTCGGGACTGCAGTTCCTCGTCTCCGATCCGGCCCGCGGACGCGACGAAGGGATGCGCGCCGCCTTCGCCGACGCGAAGGCGAAAGCGACGACGCTCGCGCAGGCCGCGGGTCGTACGCTCGGAAAGGCGCTCACGATCAGTGAAGGCGTCGAGCCGTCACGGCCTCCCGTCGTCTACCAGGCGATGGCGATGGCGCCCGGACG